>DYKK01000086.1:0-1406 GCA_020722625.1 Anaeromyxobacter dehalogenans | reverse complement strand
GGGGCGAGGCCGCGGACCCAGGGGGCGGCCCGGATGCTGTGGACCGGGACCGCGTCCAGGACACGCCCGGCAGGCCGACCCCGTCCGTCGGAGGCGGCTGCGCGCACTCTCGGCCCGGGGGAAGTCCCCTGGGTGCGGGTGCGCTGCTCCTGGGGCTGGTCGGAGCGCTCCGGTTCGCCCCGGGCCGGCGCGCGTCCGTGCGGGGAGGTGACAGGCGATGACGAGGACCTGGAAGGCGGCTGTCGCGGTCGCCATCGGAGTCGTGGCCGTGGCGGGATGGGCATATTTCGCGGGGTCGCGCGAGCCGGAGACCCCCGGACCGGGGCCGCGGGGGCAGGAGCCGGCCCCCCCGGGGGCCGGGGCCGTGACGGCACGCCCGGGGACCGCTGAAAGCAGGGGAGTCTCCCTTTCCAAGGCGGAACCCCGGCAGGAGGAACCCCGCCCGGCGACTTCCACCGCGGTGTCCCCGGATGCGGCCGAGGCCCCGCCCGCGACCCCACCCCCGCCGCTCGCGACGCCCTCCGCGAGCGACCGGGCGCATCGTGAGGCCCTGTCCGACCCCCGCAACCCCGAGCGCTGGGTGGAATACGCGAAGGCCCTGGACAGCGAAGGGAAGAGCGACCTCGCCGTGGCCGCGCTCCGGCGCGCCCTGCACCTCGGCGTGGACTTCGAGGGCCGCCGGGAGGTCCTGCGCCTCGTGCGCGAGTACGAGTCGTACCTCGGGCGGACCGACACGAACGCCCGGCAGGACCGTCGCGCCGCGCCCTCGAACCCCCGCAAGCCGGATCACCGGAGGGCCCGATAGCGGCGCCGACCTCGCGTCGGACCGCAGGAGAAGACGATGCCACGACACGCAACATCGGCCGCCCGCCTGCTGGAGTCGCTGGCGGCGTGCGCACTCCTGGTGGCGTGCGGCGGCCAGACGGCGGCGACTGGGGGGCCGGACGCAGAGACGGCGGCAGGCGACCTCGTCTGCCAATCCGGCGGTTGCAGCGACGCGGGGGCGGACGGCAGCGACGCGGGGGCGGATGGCCGCGACCCTGGGGCGGACGGCAACGACGCGGTGGTGGACGAGTGCCCATCGGACCCGGAAAAGGTCGTGCCCGGCCTTTGCGGCTGCGGGGTCCCGGACACGGACACGGACGGTGACGGTGCACCGGACTGCAACGACGGTTGTCCCGCCGATGCGATGAAGGTCGCGCCCGGCGACTGCGGCTGCGGCGCCCCGGACACGGACACGGACGGTGACGGCGCACCGGACTGCAACGACGGTTGTCCCACCGATGCGATGAAGGTCGCGCCCGGCGACTGCGGCTGCGGCGCGCCGGACACGGACGCGGACGGTGACGGCGCACCGGACTGCAACGACGGTTGTCCCGCCGATGCGATGAAGGTCGCGCCCGGCG
>DYKK01000467.1 GCA_020722625.1 Anaeromyxobacter dehalogenans | reverse complement strand
ACCGGCTCCATTCGTCCCGTCCGTGCCGTCCTCGCCCCCCCCGGGGACCCAGAGGCCTGCCGGACTCAGGGTGCCAGTCGCCGAACCGCCGCTTCCATGCTTCCCGGCCGTTCCGTCCTGGCCGTTCGTCCCCGTGCCCCCGTCATGATTCTTGCCCCCTCCGGTTCCCCCGGGCGCGCCCTGAGAGCCCGGGAGCCCGTCCTGTCCGGAACTCTCGGATTCACCGCCCTTGCCCCCCAGGCCTCCCTTTTCGCCGCACGGTGAGTTTCCGGCCTCGCCGCCCTTCAGGTTTCCGAGCCCAAGTTCCTTGCATCCCCAACAGGTAAGGCTGCTGCCGCCATATTCGTAGGCGTTGCTCCCGGTGCCTCCATCGTTCCCCGGGAGACCGGCTGCACCGTAGGAGCCGCTCTTCCCGTCCGCCCCGTTTCCCGCCTCAATCGTGTTGTTCGAGATCACGAGTCCGTTTGAACTGTGATAGATATAGATCCCATAGGAACTCGACGAGGCCTGGAAGGCGCTGCTGGTCTTGACGTAGAAGCCGTCGAACACCGTCGTGGCGATGATGTCCACCGCCACGACGGACCGGACCGCCAGGGGCTCCTGGCCGTCCCACAGGATGGAGGTCCGGTTCTTCTCGATGTCGCGCGACCACGCGGTCGCCGCGTCGTAGCCCCCATAGACGCTCACCCCGTCCACCAGCGCGACCTGCTCGCGATACTGTCCCTTCGAGACATAGACCTCGCGCCTGGGGTCCTGCTGGGTCGCGAACACGATGCCGGCCCGGATCGTCTTGAAGGGGTGGCTCCTGTCCCCGAGGACATTGTCGTCGTCCCCGGTCGCGGCGTCCACGAACACCCCCCTCGAGACCACCCCGTCGATCCCGTCGCAGTTCGCGTCCACGTAGTCGGGGTCGGGCGGGTCGTCGGGACCCTGGTAGGTGCACGGGTACTCGCACCCGTCCGACTCGACCTGGTTGAGATTGAAATACCCCTCCTCGCAACCGATCAGCCGGCAGGTCCCGGTCATGCACTCCGCGACCCCGTGGTCGAAGTCGCAGGCGTTCTCGCAGGACCCGCAGTGGGCGATGTCCGCCATGTAGTCCACGTCCGGGCCGCACAGGCAGTGGCCGCTCAGCGGCACGCACTGGTCCGCGGTCACGCTCTCATCCCAGTTGGCGATGGGCTTGCACTCGAAGTCCTCGGGACAGTCCGACTCGCCCGCGCACTGCCGCAGGCAGAAGAACGAGTTCTCCATCTTCACGCACAGGTTGCCGACCCCGCAGTCCGCATCCTTCAGGCAGTTCAGGTTGCACAGGGGGTCAATGTCGGGCATGCACAGGAACAGGGGGTCCGTCCCGATCAGACCCACGTTCTTGCAGCCCCAGCCCTCCGGACACTCGTCCAGGCAGATCATCGTGCAGCGCCGCTCGCCGCTCTTCGCGTCCACGATCACGCACCAGCCGCTGTCGCAGTCCTCGTTCATGTCGCACGGGCAGCCGAAGTCTCGGCAGGGGCCGGCCTGGTCGCGGGCGTCCGTGTCCAGACCGAGGTCCGACGGCCCGGGGTCCGGCGGCGTTCCGATGTCCGGCTTCCCTCCGCGGTCGCCGGCCTGCTCCACGCAGGACTCGCCCGCGCAGAGGTCCCC
>DYKK01000085.1 GCA_020722625.1 Anaeromyxobacter dehalogenans | reverse complement strand
GTCGCGGCTGGCACGGGACCGCGACAAATCAACGTGTTCCGTCGTTCTACCGAGATCGGGATGGCGGACCGTGGGGGCGGGCGGGGCATTGACAACCGCCCGTCCCCCTGAAAGAATCCGCCCGCGTCCGACCGGTGGCCGCGCGAGGGGAGACGGCGGATGGTCCTGCTCGGCAGCATGTTGCACCGCGAGGAACTCGCCGACATCCTCGGCCGGGCCATCGAGGACCGCCTGGAGCCCGACGACCTGACCCGCCTGAAGCGGATCGTCAACCTCAACTCGTATGCGATGAGGGCGTGGTCCACGTCGTTCGCGAGGCGGCTGTTCGAGGCGGTCCGCGGGCCCGACGTCCAGACCGTCTCGGTGCGGACCAAGGGGGAACTGAAGGACCTGATCATCGCCAACCCATACTATCTGACACCACGCATCGAGACGTTGGTCAATCGTTACCGCAAGTATCCCGAGGACTTCTATCGTGAGACGCCCTACGAGGGGCTCCTCTTTGTACAGGGCGACCCGCCGCGCTACGTGGGGTCGCGCCGCATCAAGCGGGTGCGGCGCGTGGCCGAGAAGTGCGCCCGGCGCCTGATTGACTACCTGTTCGAGCAGATCCGCCGGCGTGCCGACGAACTGGCCGAGGAGCGCGCCCGGCACCACGGCATCCCCCGGGAACTGTTGATCACGCCGCCCGACGAGATGGCGGCCGAGTTCCAGCACGCGGAACGCCGGGTCCTGAAGTCCATCCGCCAGGGCCAGTTCGTGGCGACCATGCCCCCGTTCTTCATTGACGACGTGGTGGGCATCCGGATCCTGGTCAGCCCCGAGGTCGCGCCCCGCGTCGAGGAGTACCTGGCCACGCATCCCGACCTGGGCGTGGTGGACGAGAAGCGTTTCTCCGGCAACTTCGTCGGCCTGAACCGGGTGCTGTCGTACCGCCTCCCGGTGGACGAGGTCGTCCAGGAACCACCGACCCCCGAGGCGTGCGACGTCCTGGTGCAGCGACGGGTGGCCGGGGACGCGGGCGAGGCCCGCCGGCTGTGCCGGGAGTTCGTGGCCTCCGGCGAGGGCGAGGTCCGGTTCGAGGTCCTGCTGATCAACTTCGAGGAACTGATGGAGTCCGAGGTCGGGCGGAGCATGCACGAGGAGCACATCCTGGAGCAGCGCGACAAGCAGGAGTACCAGGGGCGGCTCGCCCGCAACATCGAGGCCCTGATGGCCTACCTGTTCGCCTTCGCGTTGTCGCCCAGGCCCACCTTGGAACGGCTCCCCATCCAGGTGGGGGGGGCGTACCTGGACGACTACCTGGACAGCGTGATGCGGGCGCTGTTCTCGTGCACGACGGGGACGCTCGGCCTGACGTTGTGAGGCGGGGTGGACCCCGGCGCACGACCCTATTCCTCTTCTTCCTCGACCTTCGCCGCCTCCTGGATCAGTTTTTCGGCGAGGTGGGAGGGGAGTTCTTCGTAGTGGGACAACTCGGCGGTGAAGGACCCGCGGTCGGACGTCATGGAACGCAGGTCGGACGCGTAGGTCAGGACCTCGGACATCGGCACGGCCGCCTTGACCGCCTGCATGCCTCGGCCCGCGGCCTCCATCCCGAGCACGCGCCCGCGCCGCGCGCTGATGTCGCCCATGATGTCCCCGAGGTTCTCGTCCGGGATCAGGATGGTCATGGCCATGACGGGTTCGAGGATCACGGGCCGGCACTGCTTGAACGCGGCCTTGAACCCCCGCGAGCCCGCCATCTCGAACGACCGGTTGTCGGAGTCCACCTCGTGGTACTTGCCGTCCACGAGACGCACCCGCACGTCCACGACCGGGTAGCCGGCCACGACGCCCCGGGCCATCGCGTCGCGGATCCCCTTCTCGACCGAGGGGATGTACTGCTTGGGGATGGCGCCGCCGAAGATCTTGTCCTCGAAGACGAATCCCTCGCCGCGCGGCATCGGTTCCAGGTCAATGTAGCACACCCCGAACTGCCCGTGGCCGCCCGTCTGCTTCTTGTGCTTGCCCTCGACCTTCAGGGCGGACCCGCGGATCGTCTCGCGGTAGGGGACGCGCCGGGGGCGCATCTCGATGTCCACCCCGAACTTCCGCTTGAGTTTCTCGACCGCGGTCTCGAGGTGCACCTGGCCCAGGCCCTCCAGCAAGAGGTCCTTGGCCTCCTCGTCGCGCGTGAACGCGAGCCCCGGGTCCTCCTCGACGAGTTTCTGCACCGCGGCCGAGACCTTGTCCTCGTCCCCCTGGGTCCTCGGCTTGATGGCGTAGGCGATGCATCGGTCCGGCAGCGGCGGCGTCACCAGGGCCCCGGCCCCGCGGTCCGATGCGACGGTGTGGCCGGTGCGCGTGTCCTTCAGTTTCACCACGGCCACGATGTCCCCGGTCACGGCCTGAGGGACCGAGTCCTGCTTCTTGCCCAGGAGCTTCACGATCTGGCCGTAGCGTTCCTGCGTGCCGGTCACCACGTTCACGAACGACCCGTCCGGGCTCATCGAGCCCGAGATCACGCGCAGGACCGTGATCTTCCCGGCGTGCGGGTCCACGAGGGTCTTGAAGCAGTATGCGAGGAGCGCGCCTGCCTGAGCCGGGAGGACCTCCTCCTCGGCCCCGCCCTTCTGGACCTTGAACCCCTTGCGCTCGGTCGGGTCCGGGCCGTACCCCGTCACGAGGTCCAGCAGGAGGTCCACTCCGACCGCCTGGGCCGCGTTCACCGCCACGACCGGGACCACGGTCCCCCGCTTCAGGCCGGTGACCATCGCGCGCTCCAGGTCCTCGGCGGGCAGGTCCCCGTCCGCGAAGTACTTCTCGATGAGGGCGTCGTCCTGCTCGGCCAGTTTCTCGACGAGCCGCTCCCGCATCTTCGCCGCCTGGTCGGCCAGGTCCGCGGGGATGCCGCCCTCGGCGCCCGGCCCGGGGCCCGCGTAGGTGCGCGCCTTCCCGTGCAGGAGGTCCACCACGCCCCGGAAGCCCGCCTCGGCCCCGATGGGGATCGCGAGCGGCACCACGTCGCCGCCGAACGCGGCCACCAGGTCGTTCAGGACGCGGTCGAAGTCCGCCCGCTCCTTGTCCATCTTGGTCACGACGATGACGCGCGGCCGGCCCGCGTCGGCCAGCAGGTGGTACGCCTTCTCGGTCCCGACCTGGACCCCGTCCACCGCCCCGACCGCGACCACCCCGAGGTCCGCGCCCACCAGCGACAGCACCGTGTCCGCCCAGAAATTCGTGTCCCCGGGGGTGTCCACGACGTTGACCAGGTTCCGGCTCCACTCGGCGTACGCCACGGACGTGGACATGCTGGACCGCCGCCGGACCTCCTCGGGCTCGAAATCGAAGGTCGAGTTCCCGTCCGCCACGCTGCACAGGCGCGTCGTCGTCTTGCCCAGGAAGAGCATCGCCTCCCCGAGGGTGGTCTTCCCCGATCCCTGATGCCCGTACAACCCGATGTTGCGAATCTGAGCCGGTTCGTAGGTCTTCATGACGCCTCTGCCTGCCAGGCTCCCAAAGTCCAAGGCCCGCGTTTCGCGGGCGCACCCGTTTACTCGATTCCCCGGCGCGTGTCAAACGAAATCGCGCTCCGGCGGCCCCACCTCTGTGCACATTCAGCCCGCCTCCGATCCCTCGATTGAATCTACAATGGGTACGGCTGGGGTCCGGGCTTCCCGCCGGACCGGCGAACGATTCGAGGAGGTGGGCGATGAGGGTCATCAACCCCGCGACGGGCCGGGTGGTCCGCGAGGTGCCGGACCACGACGAGACCTACGTGCGAGGCGCGCTTCAGCGTGCGGCCCGGGCGTTCGAGGACTGGCGGTGGACGGCGTTCGAGGACCGTGCGGCGCGAATGCGCGCGGCCGAGGGGGTCCTGCGGGACCGGAAGGACCGGTACGCGACCCTGATGGTCGAGGAGATGGGCAAGACGCTGCCGTCCGCGGAGGCCGAGGTCGAAAAGTGCGCGTGGGTGTGCGAGCACTACGCGGAGCACGCGGCCGCGTACCTGGCCCCCGAGGCCGTCCCGACCGACGCCTCACGGAGTCTCGTGCGCTTCGACCCGCTGGGTCCGGTCCTGGCCGTGATGCCGTGGAACTTTCCGTTCTGGCAGGTCTTCCGGTTCGCGGCCCCGGCCCTGATGGCGGGGAACGTGGGGCTTTTGAAACACGCCTCGAACGTCCCCGGTTGCGCCCTGGCCATCGAGGAGGTCTTCCGGGACGCGGGGTTCCCGGAGGGGTGTTTCCAGACGCTGCTCATCCCGTCGAGCCGGGTCGAGGCGGTCCTCCGGGACCCGGTCGTCCGGGCCGTGACCCTGACCGGGAGCGATCCAGCGGGCCGCTCGGTCGCGGCGGCCGCGGGCCGGGCCCTCAAGAAGACCGTGCTCGAACTCGGGGGATCGGACCCCTTCGTCGTGCTCGCGGACGCGGACCTGGACCTCGCGCTGACGACGGCGGTCACGGCCCGCATCCTCAACAACGGCCAGTCCTGCATCGCGGCGAAGCGCTTCATCGTCGAGGAGCCGGTCGCGGACCGGTTCGAGGCGGACTTCACGCGGCGGATGGAGGCCCTGCGAGTCGGGGACCCCATGGACCGGGCCACGGACCTCGGGCCCCTCGCGCGCGAGGACCTGCTCGTCGAGTTGCACGACCAGGTCACCCGCACCGTGGCCGCGGGCGCGCGACTGCTCACGGGCGGGAGGCGGCTCGACCGCCCCGGGTTCTTCTACGCCCCGACCGTCCTCGCGGGGGTCGAACCGGGCATGGCGGCCCACGACGAGGAGACCTTCGGCCCGGTCGCGGCGGTCTGCCGGGTCCGGGACGCGGACCACGCGATCGCGCTCGCGAACCGCTCGGCCTTCGGCCTGGGAGCGGCAATCTTTTCGCGCGACACGGAGCGCGCCCTGGCCCTGGCGGAACGGGTCGAGGCCGGGAGCGTCTTCATCAACGGCCTCGTCAAGTCCGACCCGCGGCTCCCCTTCGGTGGGCTCAAGGCGTCCGGGTACGGCCGCGAACTCGGCGTCTTTGGCATCCGCGAATTCGTGAACGTAAAGACCGTGTGGGTCCGTTGATTGACATCACCCCGTGAACGGGTAGGATTGGCGCGGTTCTCTCCCCGGAGGAAGACATGCGGTGGTTCGTCGTGGTCCTGGCGATGGCGTGGTTCCCCCTCTCGGCCCTGGCGCAAGACGCGGACGAGGCCCCCCTGGCCCCGGTTCAGGGGGAATCGCTCGAACAGGTCCTCGAGCGCGGGGCGGCCCGCTTCGAGTCCGGTCCCTTCCACGCGGCCCTGCACGGGCGCATCCAGGCGTGGGGCGGTTGGGTCGGCGACGACGCGCTCCGGTCCGACGGGGACGCCATGCAGCAGCCGGGGTTTCGCCTGCGGCGTGCGCGCCTCGGCGTGGAAGGCGGCTTCGAGGACTGGCTCCGGTTCAAGGTGGAGCTCGACGCCTTTGACCAGGAGCGCACCGGGGGTCCCCTGTACGAGGCGTACGTGGACTTCCGCCCGGTCCGGTACGCCGGGGCCGCGGCGGGCTTCATGAAGTTTCCGTTCTCGACCAGCGAGAACCGGTCGTCCGCGCGCCTCGCCCACCTGGATCGGGGCCTGGGGACTTACGCGATGGCTCCCTCCTCGACCATGGGGGTCGTGGTCTATGGCGAACCCTGGCTCGACCACCTGCGCATCACCGCCGGGGTCTTCAACGGGCTCCAGCGCAAGTCGGGTTTCCACGAGGGGTATGAGCCCGTCGGGGTCACGGAGGGGAACAAGTTCGAGCGCCTGTCCTACGTGGGCCGCGTGGACTTCGAGCCGCTCGACCCGGTCGGCCCCGACGAGGGCGACACCTCGGGGTCGGAGCATCCGCGCCTGGGCGTGGGCGGCGCCTTCTTCTACAACGACGGGCGCAGCATCGCGACGCTCGGGGCCTCGGGGTATTTGCACTTCAAATGGTACGGGGCGCACCTGTTCGGGGAGGTCCTGTGGGACCGCTCGAAGCCCCAGAAGAACCCGACCAGCACGGACAACACCATCCCGTCCGAGGTCCAGCGCCTGGCCGCACAGGGGTCGCTCGGGTACGTGTGGCGCAAGTTCGGGCTGGCCGCGCGGGTCGAGGTTCTCGATGACAACCGCGACCTGAAGACGGAAGGGGACGAGGTCGTGGTGGCCGGGACATTCACCTACTACGCGGTCGCCAACTTCTTCAAGGCCCAGGTCGAGTACCAGCACCGGTGGGAGCGGCACGGGCTCTCCCTGAAGAACGACGCGGTGATCGCGGGCGTCCAGTGCGCGTTCTAGCCGCACGGAGGGAATCGCCATGCTCGGACCCGAATCCGCCATCAATCTCCGCAATTCTTCGAAACAACATGAAATCTGCTTCGTCTCATTTCACCACCCTGGGGCCGCGACTTCCAGGTCGCGGCGGGCACGAGAACGCGACAAATCAAGGGATTCCGTCGTGCTGCCGAGACGGTGGCGGCGGATCGAGGTCGGGCGGAGAATCTGGACCGGGGCGCTCCTCGCGGCGGCGGCGCTCCATGCCTGCGCCGAGAACAAGCCCCCGCTTCGCGCCTTCCAGGTCACGCGGCAGGACGAGTTGATCGGCGGGCCGTCCGCGAAGGGGAAACTCGGGGACTTCGTCCTCGAGAACGACCAGGTGCGCGCCCTGGTCGGGAACGTGGGACCGGGCTGGGCCGCAGGCGTGTTCGGGGGGACGCTCCTGGACGTGGACCGCCACCGCTGGTGGTCTCAGGACCGCGGGGGCAAGGGGTGGGACTCGTTCACCGAGGCCTTCCCGCTGGCGAACCTCCTGGTCGTGGACCCCCAGAACCCGAACCGCGTGGTGCGCCTGCCCACCCAGGACGACCCGGACGCGGGCATCCGGGTCGAGACCACCGTCGCGTACGTGGGCATCCCGGACGGCAAGGACGGGCGCGACGGGGAGGCCGTGGTCCGCGTGCAGGGGCACTCGGCGTACATGTTCGACATGCTGAAGTTCCTGAACCGCGACGTCTTGCAGGGGTTTCTGGGCGACCTGAACCTGGCCGGCTTCACCTTCGACCAGATCGCGGACATGGTGGACCAGTTCCTGGGGGTCAACCTCTTCGGGCTGCTCAACCGTCTTCAGATATCCTTTGATTTTACGACTGATTATATTCTGCATGAAGGCGAATCCTGGCTGACGATGCGGACCACGGTGGCCCTGTCCCCCCAGTCCGAGTCCCTGCTCGGGGGGTGCCGGCCGGTCCCGTGCGACCTTCAGTGCGAGCACGGCTACGTCTTCGAGGAGGTCTCGGAACCCCGCGAGGGGTATGCGAGCCCCTTCAAGCGCGCGTGCCCGGTGTGCGAGTGCGCGGCGGCCCCCAAGGCCATGCCGACCTTCAACGAGAGCCGCGACTTTTTCCGGGTCCTGCTCGGGGGGTTGCAGGACTGGCGCGACCCCGCGTGGCGGGGAGGCGTCGTGGCCGGGGACTTCTTGTTCTACGGGACCGAGGCGTCCGTGTTCGTGCCGGGCGAGGGATACGACCTGGACCGCAAGGTCTTCGAGGACATGTGGCAGGGCGTGGGGTCGCTGGGGAGCCCCTACGTCTATGACTTCATGGCGGCGACCGCCCGCAACGTCAGTTACGCGTGGACCACGGTCAACCCGTACCAGAAGGCGCCCATCGAGTGCCCGACCTTCCGGTTGGCGCTGGTGCGCCTGCGCGACGTGAGCCGCGAGGACGAGGTGGTCCAGGTGCTGCGCGACGAGTACGGTCTGGCGGACGCGGACGCGCGCGTGCGGCAACTGGTGGTGGACCGCCGGCCGGTCTTCCTGATGGAGGTCGAGAACGGGGCCTCCGACCCCGGCGTCGAGGCGGGCGAGGCCGCGCGGCAGCAGGCCGTGGACGAGTGGAAGGCGCGGTTCTTGACCGAGGACGCGCGGGCCACGCAGGCCGTGGCCCGGCTCGGGGAGGGGGCGGTCCTCGACCTCGTGCCCGCGCACGCGTGCCTGCCGTCCAAGGTGATGGTGCCGCTGTTCTCGACCTCGGCCACCGCGGTCCTGACGCACTTCTCGGAGGGGGACCGGCTGGAGGAGGGGGCCGGGGGGGCGATGCGCGACCCGAATCGAAACTACACCTACGAGCGCTACCTGGCCGTGGGGGACGGGGATGTGGGGTCGGTCCTGCGGACCGTCTATTCGCTTCGGGGCGTCGAGACGGGAGAGGTCGAGGGCGTGGTCCTGGAGGAGGGGTCCTTCGCGCCCCTGTCCGGGGTGGACGTGTTCGCGGTGCGCGACCCGAGCGTGGAGGAGGACTGCGGCGAGCCCCTGGCGGACTGGGAGGCGATCCGGCGGTGCGCGGTGCGGGTGTTCGGCAACGCGGGGGTCGTCTCGCAGATGAGGACGGACGTGGGCCAGGACCGGACCCTGGACGGGGCCTTTTCCGGTCCATTGCCCCCGGGTCGTTACTTCCTGCTGGCGCACGCGCGCGAACGGGGCACCTCCGCGCCGGTGCCGGTCACGGTGGGGGCCGGCGGGACCGGGCGCGTCACCCTGGTCCTCCCGCCCCCCGGGGAAATCGAGTACCGCGTGGTGGACCAGGGCGGGCAGGCGATCCCGGCGAAGGTCGCCTTCGTCCCGCTGGACGCCACCGGGATGCGGTACGACTGGGACGGGCAGAACGACGCGGCGCTCGGGGACCCTCGCTATGACCACGGAATTCTGGCACTGGAACATTCCGCGACAGGGAGGGGGACGGTCCGCCTCCCGCCGGGCCGGTACGACGTGGTGGCGTCGCGGGGGCCCGAGTATGGCCGGGCCGTGGTGTCCGACTACGAGGTCCGCGGGGGCCAGCGCCGGACCCTCCAGGTGGTCCTGCCGCACGAGGTGGACACGAGCGGGTTCATCGCCGGGGACTTTCACGTCCACGCCCGCAACAGCGTGGATTCCGCGCTCCCGATGGACCTGAGGGTGGCCGCGGCCGTGGCGGAGGGCCTGGAGATTGTGTCGTCTTCGGACCACGACCACGTGACGGACTATTCGCCGTACGTCCTCGAGATGGGGCTCGAACGCTACCTCATGACCCAGGTCGGGGTCGAGACCTCGCCCCTGGAGTGGGGCCACTTCAACGGCTATCCCCTTCGCTACGACGACACGAAACTCGCGGTCCACGACCCGGTGCAGTGGGTCAAGCGGACGATGACCCAGATCTGGGAGGGGCTGCGGGCGCGGGCCCTGGGCTCGCTGGACGACTTCGTCGTGCAGGTGAACCACCCGCGCGACGGGTTCATGGGGTACCTGTCGCAGATCGGGATGCGGACCTACGACCTGGAACGGAAGACGCCCGGCATGGAGATGTGCAACCGGGCCCTCGAGGAGGCCCCGTGCTCCTTCGATGCGTTCGAGGTGCTCAACGGCAAGCACGCGGAGTACCTGCGCACCCCCACCGTGGGCGAGATGGAGGCGCACAACCGCTGCTTCCGGGAGGTCGTGACGGCGCGGGACCCGAAGAGATTCCCGCTGGACGAGGCCGACCCCTCGAAGTCCGTGTGCGGATGGTTGCAGGTGGACCCCTCGCCCGCGTGCGAGGGGATGGCGCGGCCGGCGGGTGTGACCCTGCCGGACGAGGTCGCGGACCAGCGCATCCTGTGGGACCACTGCCGGTGGCACCGCGAGTTCCGGGACGAGATGGCGCGCTGCGGCGCGGAGGGCGTCGGGCTGCTCGAGTGCAAGCGCATCGCGCTCGAGGCCCTGAAGTTCTTGTCGGTCCGGACCATGCTCGAACGCACCCCCGAGGAAGAGGCCGCGTTCTGGGCCACGACCGAGGCCACGGACGTGGGATGCGATTGCGCGAAGGCCATGGCCGGGTGCGAGGCGATCCCGGGCGAGGGCGGCGGGTTCCAGGCCGGGTGCGGGGGCGAGGACTGCCCCTGCGAGGCGTGCGTGTGCGGGACGCACCCGGAATGCTGTGCCGCGCCGGCCCAGGGCGGGACCGGGTGGACGGCGTCGTGCGCGGCCGCCTGCCGCGAGGAGTGCCACGGGTGCGAGGTCCGGCCGTGCACGTCCCGGTTTCAGCCGGTCGAGGACTGGTTCGCCTTTTTGAACGCCGGACTTCTGGTGACCGGGATGTCCAACAGCGACTCGCACAACACCCTGGACGAGGTCGGCCTGCCGCGGAACTTCCTCGCGGTCGGCACCGACCGGCTGGAGGGGCTGGACTTGCACGACGTGGACCAGGCGGTCCGGCAACACCGGGTCGTGATGTCATCAGGTCCGATGATTTCGTTCGAGGTCGTCACGGACGACGGGCGCCGGGGGACCGTGGGGGACACGCTCGACGCCGCCGGCGCGAAGACGCTGACCGCGCGCATCCGCATCCAGACCGCGTCGTGGTTCCGCGTGGACCGCGTGGAGGTCACTCGGAACGGCCGGCTGTTCCGGCGCCTGTTCCCCGAGGCCCCGAAGGAGGCGATCGTGGACCTGGACGCGACCCTGGACCTCGGCGTACAGGACCGGGATGCGTGGTTCGTGGTCACGGCGTACGGCCTCGAGGACCGGGAGCAGTTGTCTCCCGTGTACAAGCGCCACCCCTACGGCCAGATCCTGACGCAGCAGGTGATTGCCCTCGGCGCGGATTCGCTGCTCGCGTCGTACAAGCCGGACCTCCAGTTGCTCTACGACGACCCCGTCCTTCAGCCGCTCTTGAAGAGCCTGCTGAAGGTCGAGACCGTGGACGACCTGGTGGCCCTGGCGGGCGGGGCCCTGTCGTCCCTGTCCATCCAGATGCCGGACTCGTACCCCGTGATCCCCTGGGCCATGACGAACCCCGTGTGGGTGGACGTGGACGGGGGCGGCTTCACGCCGCCCGACGCGCGCGACGAAGATGGGGACGGGCGATGGGACCTGCCGCCGTTCTGCGCGCGCCCCTGCGATCCCGCGGCCCCGCGTTGCGGGCAGAACCAGGTCTGCGCCGAGCGTGCGGACGGCTCGGCCTGGACGTGCCAGATCCCCGTGCCCGCGTCGTGCCCCAGGTAGGGCGC
>DYKK01000466.1 GCA_020722625.1 Anaeromyxobacter dehalogenans | reverse complement strand
AGACATATCAAGGTGTTCCGTCGTGCTGCCGAGATCGGGGTGGCGGATCGTGGGCCCCGGAGTTCTGCGCGATCCCGGCGAGAACGGCATCGAAGCGGCGGGCCGTGTCGGAGTCGAGGTTGCAGAAGCGGACCTCGCGCAAGGGCCCGCCCGGGCCCGGGTGGTCGCGTACGAACGCCGCGGCGGTCTCGACCAGGATGCGCGCCGCCCGTTCCACCGGGAACCCATAGATGCCGCTCGAGATCGCGGGCATCGAGACGGTTCGGCACCCGAGGTCGGAGGCCACCTGCAACGCACTGCGCGCGGCCGAGGCGAGCAGGTCGTCCTCCCCGGCGTGACCGCCCCGCCAGACCGGCCCGACCGCGTGGATGACGTGGCGGCAGGGGAGTCGCCCGGCGCCCGTCGCCTTCGCGGACCCCGTGGGCACCGGGGCGACCCGCAGGCTCTCCTCCTGAATGGTCGGCCCGCCGCGGCGCGAGATGGCCCCGGCCACCCCGCCCCCGTGCCGCAGGTGCTCGTTCGCGGCGTTCACGACGGCGTCCACGGCCTCGGTCGTGATGTCGCCCGCGACCGACACGAGGTCCACGCCCGCGACCGTCACGCGCCTCGTCTCGCGATTCATGCCCCCCCCTTTCCGTCCCAGCGCCATTATAATCGCCCCATGACGATCGCCACCTGGAACGTCAACTCGGTCAAGGCGCGGCTCCCCCGGCTGCTCGCGTGGCTGGACCGGGCCCGGCCCGACGTGGTCTGCCTCCAGGAACTGAAGGGGACGGACGACGCCTTCCCGTACGACGAGGTGCGCGCCGCGGGGTACCACGCGGTGGTCCACGGGCAGAAGACCTACAACGGCGTTGCGATCCTGTCGCGCCTGGCCCCCGCGGACGCGGCGGCCGGCCTCGGCGACGGGGTCCCCGACCCCCAGGCCCGGCTCGTGGCCGCGACCGTGGGCGGGGTGCGGGTCGTGTCGGCGTACGTCCCGAACGGCGGCGAGGTCGGAACTCCCCCGTATGCCTACAAACTGGAATGGCTGCGGCGCCTGAGGGCGTACCTGGGGCGCGCCGGGGTCCCCGAGGTCCCCCTCGTGGTGTGCGGGGACTTCAATATCGTCCCGTCCGACCTCGACTGCCACGACCCGTCCGCCTGGGAGGGCTCGGTCCTCTACAACCCGGAACTGAGGGCCGTCCATCAGGACCTGCTGGCGCTCGGCCTCGTGGACACGTTCCGGCTGCACCATCCGGAGGACCGCAACTATTCATGGTGGGATTACCGCAACTTCGCATTTCCCCGAGACGACGGGCTGCGGATTGACTTCGTGCTCTGCACCCCGGCCCTTGCGGCGCGCTGCACCGGCGCGGGGATTGACCGCGACGAGCGCAAGGGCGAGAAGCCGTCCGATCACGTCCCGGTCTGGGCGGCGTTCTCGGGTTGAGAACCCCGTCCCGGGACGGCGGAGGCCGGGGCCGTGGGGGGGCGCCCGGTCCGGGCGGGGACGGCGCCGGCGTCAGGGTCCCGGCCGGCCCCGGAGCAACCAGGCCGCGGCCTCCCACCAGGCCGCGAGGCTCGGGCGGAAGAGCAGGTGGTTCTCGAAGTACGGGGCGATGGTGCAGCCGTTGCACGCGGGTCGGCCCAGGGACGGGGCGACCCGGTCCGGCCGGTCC
>DYKK01000084.1 GCA_020722625.1 Anaeromyxobacter dehalogenans | reverse complement strand
TCGTCATGCCCCGTCCCCGCGACCGACGTTGTCCTGGCACTGACACTGTCTCTGACCGCTGCCACTGTCTCTGAACCTGCCCTCTGACCCTGTTCCTGAACTTGTTCGAGTACCCGCGGCTCCAGATTTGCGGCGAGTTTCTTCGTAGATCGGGATGGCGGATCGTGGCGTCAGCATGCGCTTGACGTCGCTGGACCGGCTGGCGAGACAATCGCAGGTCGCCTCGTCGAGCACGGCGAGATCGGCTGACCGCTGATGGCTGACCGCTGACCGCTTGCCCCCGCGCGGGAGAGGTACTCCGAATCCCAGCGAATCTACCATGTCCTTGACACGCGCGGGACGCGAAGACTAGGATGCACCCGCTCCGATGGGCGCGCGGACGCGAGCCCATGGACGGACTGTTTGGCATGGAGGATTCGAGATGCCCGCGAAGAAGGTCAAGGGCGAGCCGGTCCAGGTCGCCTCGGACGGGACCGGCGCGGCCGTTCTGACGGTCCACAAGACCCTGTATCCCAAGGATGTCCTGTTCGGGACCGCGTTCGCGTTCCTGGATCGGTGCTACGTGCACCTGGACATGGCGGACGCGGACCACGTGCGCGTGTCGCTGCGCGTCAAGCCGGGGCTCGCGGGACTGACCGCGGAGGAGGCGGCCGGCGAGTTCGGCAACGAGATGGTGAACCAGGCGGTGCGCCTGCGGCTCGCAAAGGCGACCGAGGCCGTGAGGACCGAGATCGTCAAGCGCGCCATCGGCGAGTCGCTCCCGGCCCCGGCGCCGGCCTCGTCCAGGACCCCGCCGCCCCCCCCGGACCTCCCGCCCGAGGTGGCCAAGATCCTCGCCGAGGAAGACGACAGCCTCGACTTCCTGGACGACCCCCTGGGGATCGCGGTCCCGTGGGAGGAGAAGTACGGCAAGAAGGACGAGACGCCGAAGCCCGAACAGAAGTAGGGGAGGGGTCATGCGGATCCGATTCCACAAGGGCCTGTATCCGAGGGCGGCCCTGGACGAGGCGGTCGAGACCTTCCGCGAGACGGCCCGCATCGAGGTGTCGCGGGAGGGCGACTACTGGTCCGTGGCCATCGAGCCCACCGAGGCCGGGATCGCCCCCGACGAGGCGGCCGGTGAGTTCCAGAACTACGTCTTGGGCGTGACGGTCGCGCAGCGAGGGAAGGCATGAGCGCCGCAACCCGAAAACAATCGTCCATTCAAAGGGCGAAGACGAACCTGTTTCGATACAGAAAGATTGGCAGCAAATATGTCGTGACGAATGACCACGGGGCCTACGTCTTCCTGGATGAGGCCGAACTGACCCTCCTCCTGAACGGGCGGGTCAAGCCGGGAACCCCCCTGGCCGAGGACCTGACCGCGAAGGGCTTCCTGGTCACGGACGCGGACATCGAGCGCATCGCGGCGGACTACGACCGCCGGGTCTCCTTCCTGTACCGGGGACCGGTCCTGCACATCCTGGTGGTCACGCTTCGGTGCAACGAGGTCTGCCGATATTGCCATGCGAGCCGCGCCTCCCTGGAGCAGACCGAGACGGACATGACCGTCCCCACGGCCGAGAAGGTCGTGGACATGGCCCTGAGTGCCCCCTCCGACACCCTGACCATCGAGTTCCAGGGCGGGGAGCCGATGGTGAACTGGGAGGTCGTGACCCACATCGTCGAGCACGGCCTGGCGCGGGCGAAGGACCTGGGCAAGCGCGTGATGTTCTCGCTCGTGAGCAACCTGTCCCTGATGGACGAGGACCGGCTGAAGTGGCTTTTGGAACACAAGGTCCAGATCTCCACGTCGCTCGACGGCCCCCAGGACCTGCACGACCACTTCCGGAAGATCGCCGGGGGAAGCGCCTACGAGCACACGGTGCGCTGGATGCGGCGCATCAACGAGGCGTATCGGGAACGGGGCATGGACCCGGACCTGTACCACGTGGAGGCCCTGGCCACGATCACCGCGGACCACCTGAAGCGCCCGCGCGACCTCGTGGACGAGTACGTGAAGCAGGGGTGCCGCGCCATTTTCCTGCGTCCCCTGGACCCGTTCGGGTTCGCGAAGCACCAGACCGAGCGCCTCGCGTACACGGGGCGCGACTTTCTGGCCTTCTACCGCGAGGCCTTCGATTACATCCTGGACCTGAACCGCCGCGGGACCGAGATCCTGGAGCGCCTGGCTGCGATCTTTCTGACGAAGATCCTCACCCCGGACGACCCGAACTACATGGACATCCGGTCGCCGTGCGGGGCCGGGATCGGGCAGATCGCTTACAACTACGACGGCAACATCTTCACCTGCGACGAGGGCCGCATGGTCCATCAGATGGGGGACGAGGCGTTCCTCATCGGCCGGGTGGACACGAACTCGCTGCAGGAGGTCGTGACCCACGACACGGTGAAGGCGCTCGCGATGGCCTCGTGCCTGGATTCCATCCCCGGGTGCGCGGAGTGCGCGTACAAGCCGTACTGCGGGACCTGTCCGGTTTACAACTACACGGAACAGGGAAACATCTTCCCGCAGAACCCCACGAACGACCGTTGCGCGATCTACATGGGGGTGCAGGACCACCTCTTCCGCTACCTGATGGACGGGGACCCGCAGGTACTCGACATCTTCCGGCGCTGGGTCGAGGTCAAGGAGCGGCCGGAGTACCTCCATGACCACCGGTCCCTCTGACGGCGTCCGCCCGCCCCTCCGCGCCATCCTGAGACTGACCTATCGCTGCACGAACCGCTGCCGCTTCTGCCGCGTGGACGACCACCGCGGGGTCGTGGGGGACCTGCCCCTGGAACGGGCCGTGGCGCTCATGAGCGAGGCGCGGCGGCTCGGGGTCGAGATGATCCTCTTTTCGGGGGGGGAGCCCACGCTCCGGGCGGACCTGCCGCGCCTGGCGCGGTCCGCCGCGGCCCTGGGCCTGCGCTGGGGCCTGATCACGAACGGCCGGCGCCTGGCGGACCCCGGCTACCGCAAGGCCCTGCTCGGGCTCGGGCTCGCCTACGTCCATACCTCGCTGCACGGGGCCCGCGCCGAGACCCACGACCACCTCGTCCAGTGCGGCGGGTACGCCCAGGTGCTCGAGGCCCTGTCGGGCCTGCGCGGGAGCGGGGTCGAGGTCCACGTGAACACCGTGATCACCCGGACGAATCTCGCGGAACTCGACGCGATCTCGGACCTCCTGGCCGGCCTCGCGCCCGGGTGGGAGGGCTCCGGGTTCCCCCTGACGCACAAGGTCTGCCTGATGGAACCGCGAGGGTTGTTTGAGGCCCACGAGCAGGAACTGGCCGTCCGGCCCGAGGTGGCGGCGCGCGCGGCCATCGGAACGGCCCGGCGCGCCCGGGCGCGCCACGCGGCCTCGGGGCTGCGGACCGAGATCGAGGGGTTTCCGTTCTGCCAGGTCCCGCCGGACTTGGCCGCGGGTCTGCACACCCACAACATCCGCTACCTGTGCGAGGCCTTCGAGGACCGGTTCTACCCGGCGGACCACGGGGCGCGCACGTTTCCGGCCCCGTGTGCGCGGTGCGCGTCCCGCGCGTCGTGTCCGGGGGTCTATCTCGGCTATGCCGAGCGATTCGGGGCCGCGGGCTTGCGCCCCATCAAGGCATCTCGACCACGACGGAGTCCTGCGACACGCCCGCCGCGTGCAGATTGACGTCGAAATATTCGAAATTATTGTTGTAATCGAACGGCTTTCCCCCGGCCCCGAGCAGGTAGGCGTTCAGTTCCAGTTCGAGGGTTCGGGGGCCGTAGTGCTGGGGGGCCTCGAGGTCGTCGTCGGTCGGGACGGGGTTGACCAGGGCGGGGCGGAGGGGGGCGTCCGAGGGGAACTCGGCCAGGGAGGCGGCCGATCGGTCCCCGGGCACGAAGATTTCCCACAGGCAGTGGGACGCGGGACCGCCGACCGAGCCCTTGCGCGGGTCCTCGGGGGTCTCGATCAGGGTGTTGCGCGGCGCGGGGGTCAGGTAGTTGACCCGGAAGACGTGGAAATCCGGCTGCCGGGGCCAGGACACGGGTTCCCAGGCCGCCTCGCCGGCGAAGGGGTCGGGCGAGACTGCGTCCAGAGGGCCTCCCACCCCCGAAGGGGGCTCGGGGTGCCGGATGTGCGGCACGGGGAGCCACGCCGGGGCCGCGGAGTAGTCCGCGGGGTCCCCGGCGGCGACCCCGGGCGTGATCGCGGTGGTCATGCCCGCGGGGTCCGCGCCGAGCGCGGCGCCGCGACCGGCGAAGCCCACGGCCAGGTAGGTCGGCGTGACCCCGAGCGCCTTCCAGGCCGGGTGGTCGAGGTTGGGGTAGCGCACCCGGATGGGGTTGTGGAAGGGCGTCCACTGGTACGAGGCGTCCACGGCCACGAACAGGTATCCCTCGCCGCCGGTGTCCACGACCGCGAACACGAGCCCGTTGGGCAGGGGTTCCCCGGTCTTCCAGTCCGCCGGGAAGCCCCCGAGCGAGACGTCCACGGTCGTGCCGGGCCGGGGCCGCAGGTCCACCGAGAACAGGAGGTCCTGGGTCGTGACCTCCCCGCCGCGGACCTGGACACGCTCCACGGCCAGGGCCCAGGGCTCGAACCACAGGTGGTAGGGGTCCTTCATGGCCTCCAGCAGACAGCGGGTCGTGCCCCCGAGGGCGAACAGGAGGTGCTGTCCCTCCGGGACGTCGCGCAGGGCGAAGCGCCACGAGGCCGGGTCTCCCGGCGTCGGGACGACCAGGTTGGACGGGATGGGGAACGGCCCCACGATCGCCGGGTCCGGGGCCTCGAGGATGTTTCCCATGCTGATGGACGAGAGCGGGACGTTGTGCAGCGCGACCTGGAGGATCGCCAGCGGCAGGCGCGTCCCTTCGTCGCACCCGAGGAGGCTCCCCGTGTTCGGAAAGGCCTCGATGCCTGCGGATCGGGCCTCGCCGAAGAAGCCGGTCACCGACCCCTCGATGTCCCCGACGCGCGCGTCGTCGCGGCCCGGCACCGGGTCCAGGGGGACCATCGGGACGGCCACGTTCGCCGCGTCAACCCCGAGGTACGAGATGAACCGGTACCCGTCCGCGCCCACGGTCACGTCCACCGGGCCTTGCAGGGCCTCGTCCTCGAACTCGACGAAACCGTCCGGGGACGTGAAGCCCACGAGGGGCTTCGCGTCCGTCCGGACCACGACCTGCGCGCCCTCGAACGGGGCCGGCGCCGACCCCGGGAAGCCCACCGTGTCCGCGTCCAGGGCGAAGACCCGCAGGGTCCCGGCCAGGGGACCCGCCCCGCTGTAACGGCCGGTGTTCACGCCGGGTTGCGGGAGGTCGCCCTCGACCGTGAAGGCGACCGCGACCGACGCCTCGACCGGGAGGAAGGCGTCGTACGGGTCGTCGTAGCGGGCCGAGACGTGGGCCGTGACGCGCTCGGCCGTGCAGACGCGGCCTTGCCAGGTCCCGGGCGTGACCTCGACCGGGGCCGCGAGCGTGCCCCAGTCGGTGAAGAACTCGACCGGGCGGCCCGCGATCGGCTCCCCCCTGCCGTTCGACAGCCGGGCCGTGAGGTCCGCGCACCGAATCGTCTCGCCGTCGGGGCGCACCGGCCCGCGCGTGAGGGTGAGGGTCGGGCCCTGGCCGAGCGGCTCGTCGTCGGAGCCGTCGGGGATCCCGTCGTCGTCCGAGTCCGGGTCGCGCGGGTCGGTCCCGAACCGCGCCTCCTGGCGGTCGGACAGCCCGTCCCCGTCCGAGTCGGGTCCGACCCCGCGCCCACAGGCGACCACGACCAGGAGGACGGCGATCGGGAGAAGCCTCATCAGAACCCCACCTTCACGTCCAGGCCGCCGCTCAGCAAGGACCCGCTCCCCCGGATCGTGGGATATCCTGGGTTCGCCGGGTCGAGGAGGACCTTTTCGTCCCGGTTCGAGACCATCCCGGTCCAGGCGACGTGGGCGTCCACGCGGACCGGAGGTCCCCCGGCCGCGCCGGCGTCGAAACCCGCGCCGGCGGCGGCGGTGAAGCGATGGCCGTCCAGGAGGTTCGACTCGCCCTCCTGGGCCGGGACCGGGGACTGGACGAAGGCGAAACCCGCGCGAACCACCCACGGGCCGCGCACGTGCCACTCCGCGCCCGCCCGGACCGAGACCGCGTCGTGAAACCCGGGGTCCCCGACGGTCTGGACCTTGGTCACGGCGCCGGCCGAATCGTACAGCGTCACGATCGGGGAAGATTGGTCGAACTGTCTGTAAAACGAATAGATGAAATCAAGTGACATGAGGACCGGCCGGACCTCCCAGGCGATGCCCAAAGCGATCTGGTGCGGTGTGGAGTACTCCGTCGCCTCGACGTTCAGGCGGATGGGCGGGATCTGGGCCACGTCCACGGAGGTCGGGATGCGCAGGCGGGTCCGGTTCGCCCCGCGCCAGACCAGGGCCAGGGCCAGCGCCGGGACCGGCCGCACCAGGACCCCCACGTTGGGCGAGAGGTGCGCCTCGACGTCCACGGCGGTGTGCGAGCGGTCCCCGGTCCCGACGAAGTCCACCCGCACGTCCCCGGCCACGTGGGGCAGCAGCGAGAATCCGGCCCCGACCGCGAGCCACCGCAGGGGCCGGAGCGCCACCGCGGCGTTCAGGACCAGGCGCCGGTTGCGGTCCTCGAGGAAGGGGAAGTGCGGCTCCGAACGCGGATACGCGCGGATGGAATACAGGGACAGCCCGGGGAGCATCGCGTCCACGCCGACGAACAGGAGGTCGTTCAGGCCGCGCCCCAGGGGGATCGGACTCGCGAACCCGAAGGCGACCAGGGCCTGCGTGCGGTTCGCGGGCGACCCCTCGTCGTTGACGTGCAGGAACGGGCGATACGCGAGGAGCCCGAGGCCGGCCTCGGGTCCCCGCAGGTGCGACAGGGCTGCGGGGTTGTAGTGACAGGCGTCGTACGAGGCCGCGGCGGCCGTGGCCGCGCCCGCCATGGCCGCGGCTCGGGACCCCGCGCCGAAGGTGTCTTCGGGGTTGGCGGACGCGCCGCGGGGCCACGGCAAGGCCACCAGGATGGCCACCGCAACGAGCATCGGACGCATCGAATTCACGCTGCCCCACGCCCCCGAACAGGCCGGCGGATGATAGCACACGAGCGCTCCTTTCCTCGTGGCGGCGGGGATGCCCAGAATCCGCCGCCAAGTTCCGGGATACCATGAAGTCACTCCAAGACGGCCACGTGCCGAAAGCAGATTCAGTGGACAGGTTCAGTGGACAGCGGGCAGTGTCAGTGACAGTGTCAGTGACAGTGTCAGTGCTGCGTTGGACGCGATGAGCGGCGCATGACGACGATGCCACGTCCACCGCGACCGCCGGCTCCCGGACCCCGGAAGCCGGACCCCGGAGGCCGGACGCCCGCCACGACCGACCATCGTAGCGGCGATATCGCGGTGGCGGATCGAGGTTGCTTGTGCCCGCGCCTGTCCGACGGAGGTTGATGGCGCCTCGGGGGTCAGGTCCGCTTGCGCAACTCGATGGGGTACACCTTCCGCCCGCCGGCCTGCCGGCCCGGCAGCACGCGCAGCACGCCCATGTGCAGGTCCACGTGCTTGCCGCTCCCGAGGCGGATGGTCAGGCGGTCCTCCTGGGGGGCGTGGACCACGCGGCACGTCCCGAAGCGCGGGTGGTCCACGTAGTCGCCCGGCTGGATCTCCAGGAGGATCAGTTCCTCGGCCTCGTCCGGGTCCGGCGGGCGGTACGAGGGCTCCGCGGGGGGGCGCACCAGGGGTTGGATCGCGGGGGGAGGGACCGGCTTCCGGGCCCTCAGGTCCTCGGGGGCCTGCACCTGGACCCACGCGGAATACGCGCCGTCCGGCGCGCGGACGAAGGCCACGTCGTCGAGGGCCAGCATCCAGAATTCGCACATCCGGACCTCGCCGGACAGGATGCGACCCGCGCGCTCCCCGGGCGCGCCGTCGCGCTCGACCCGCACCGCCGCGTACAGCCGGACGTCCAGGCCGTCCCCGAGCACCGAGACGTTGCCCGAGATCGTCGGGCAAAAGGCGATCCCGTCCAGGGTTTCCGGGTCGCGGGCCGCGGAGTCCTCGCGGTCCAGGAACGCGAATTCCGGGTGGCGCAGCACGGCCGTGGCGTGGATCCACCCGCACGAGATGCGGTTCTCCGCGCAGATCGTGCGGAAGGCCGCGACGATGTCCTGGTCCGGGTCGAGACGGCCCGCGAAGTAGCGTCGTTCCTGAAACTGCGAGACGATCATCGCGACTCCGATGCGGACGGCGCGGCCGCAGGGGGCTCCGGGAGGGTCCGGACGAGTTCCACGCGCCAGCCGTCCTCGGTGGCAACCGCCGGGACCAGGATGGGGGTCGCCCCCTCGCCCCGGCGCACGACCAGCGTGACCGCGGTTCGCGTCGGGTCGAAGGGACGGTCCTCCGCCACGGGGGCCGTGCCCGGTGCCTTGAGGTCCTGGAGCGGGTCATCGCTCCCCGGCAGCGACAGGCCCTCCACGCGGCCGTCCTCCAGAAGCCCCGCGATCGAAACCCCCGACTGCCGGGCGCGCAGGGCCAGCACCGCCAGGGTGTCCGGCCCGAGCCACGCCGCGGCCTCCTCCCACGCCTCGTCCCGCAGGGCCTCCCGGAACCGTTCGAAGGCCCGCGTGGCCCCGGTCTTCGAGACCCAGTCCTGGTGTTCCCCCGAGAGGGCGAGGGCCTCCGGGTCCTCCCCGCGCAACGGCATCAGGTCGTTGGACGGGGTGCAGGCGGCGAGGGCCGAAACCAGCGGCATCCAGGACCCCCTCGCGATCCGGTTTCCTATCGGCACTCTGGAAGACCTCCAGTCAAGAGCCCCATCCGCATCCACTGAACTTGCGCCCCGCGTCCGGCATCCGGGATCCGGGGTCCGGATCCGGGGTCCGGGGTCGCGGCGAACGTGGCTTCGTCGTCATGCGCCGTTCCTCGCGTCCAAGTCGACCTGACACTGACGCTGATTCTGACACGTTCCATGACGAGGTGCATCACCTTCAGGTTCGCGTCGACCTGACACTGACACTGACGCTGATTCTGACACTGCTCCTGCTTCTGGTCCTGTTCCTGAACCTGCCCTCTGTCACTCCTTCCGCACGGCCTCGAACGTCCCCGTGAACGTGGACTGGGCCGATTCCGAGGTCTGGATCTGCCCCGAGTACTTGCCCTTCGTGATCCGGTCCACCAGGAGGTCGCAGTCCTCGTCCGCGAGCGTCCCGCTCCCGGACATCGAGAGTTCCGTGTCCAGGGACAGGGCCCCGAGGAACATGTCCACCGGGGTCAGCAGGAAATCCACGGCCCCGTTGCACAGGTTCACGAGGTCCTGCTCGCTCCCGCCGAACCACGACCAGATCTCGCCGAAGATCCCACCCCCGATGGCGTTGCAGTTCAGCCAGAGTTTTGCCGCGTCCTTCATGCTGTGGGCCTGGCACGACGTGATGTTGGCGATCAAGATCTCGTTCAGGACGAACAGGACCAGTTTCCCGTAGTTCAGGTGGACCGCGTGCTGGTTCAGGATCAGTTTGTTGAAGTCCGCGATGGAGGCCGTGAACTTCCCTTCCAGGAGGTTCAAGGGGAACTGGGTCCCCGGGCAGACGCCGCCGCCCACGATGTTCCCGAGGTCGTCGAGGGTGAAGACCAGTTTGCCGCACTCGTCGTACCCGGGGTCCTGCGGGTTGCACCCGAACTTCCAGTACAGGGCCAGGCCGGTCCAGTAGTGGGTCCCCTGGACCGTGAAATTGTTCTGAAGTTTTGACAACATCAGGTCTGAATACAACTCGAGATTCGTGATGACGCCGAGGGTGTCCTCTCCCACCGTGAAGAAGTCCTGGAGCCACTGCGGAGAATTGTTCTTCAGGTAGTCCGTGATGATGTTGGCCACCACGTCCCCGAACAGGCTGAACATCGTATCCACGATCAGGCTGCCGATCCACTGTTTGGCCAGGTCCTTGACGAGCCCGATGATCGTGGTTCCCGGGGTCTTGAAGAAGGTGATCAACTGATACAAGACGCAGCAGACCTGCTGGCCGAGGTCCACGCCGGAGGCGGTCACGCACTCGAGGGGGTCCGTGATCCCGCCCGCGCAGTCCTTCACGAGGTTCGTGAAATCGAAGTGGTCCTCGCTGTCGTACTGGCCGGTGGGGTTCAGGGTGACGAGGTACAGTTCGAGGGCGACGTCCCGGCACTTGTCCGGCTGGAGGAACACGCCGTCGTCGCACCCGCTCGCGGCGACGCAACTGAAGGGGCCCTTGGCCGTGGCGAAGACCGTGTAGTAGTTGCCCGCGGGGATGCATTCGAACTGGGTGGTCCCGTACAGGTCCGAGATCGTGCGGTCCGCGAGCGAGGCGTCCGGGACCGGCTTCTCGGGCGGCAGCTTGTCGCAGGTGTAGTCGCTCGGGAGGACGTGGACCTGGATGGTGTTCAGGCTGGAGGCCGGCAGCCCGCCCTCATACACGAGGCTGACGTTCACGCACCCGCACGGCAGTTCGGTGACGAGGATGCGGAGGTCCTTGGGCTCGCCGCAGCGCGTCGTGAAGCGCACCGTGTAGATGAGACCGCCCTCGGTCCCCGCGAAGAAGCGGGTATGGACCATGCCCGCGGCGTCGGTGTATCCGGCCTCGCTCTCGAGCCCGGAGGACGCGCCGGCCTGGGCCGGGTTCCCCTCGAGGTCGGTGACGCTCGCGACTTCGTAGGTGACCAGGACGTTCGGGGCGGGCCCCTGGAGCCCGTAGTCAATGACCTGGGCGTGGAGGGGGAGATTGTCTCCCACGGGGACCGACAGGGGGACGCTCGTGTCGTGCATGAGGACGATCTCGCACGCCGTGTCGGGCGGGCGAATGTCCACGCCGTCGGGCGGGACCCACGCCTCGCCGTCGCCCGCGAGGTCCGGGGCCGCGACATCCTCGCCATAGACGATGTCGAGCACGGGGTGCCCGGCGGTCCCGCCGCCGCCGCAGGACGACGCGAGGGCGGCCATCGTCCCCGCGAGGACGACAGGGAGCAACGCGGAACGTGGGGGCATGGAGGGTCTCCTGCCTACGGCCATGACGATTATAGGGAAACGCATCGCGAGTTCACAAGGGCGAAGACGACGCGAAGCCGAAGGCCAGCGAAGAAACTCGACGCGGACCTGGAACCGAGAGCACCTGGACAGGTTCAGG
>DYKK01000465.1 GCA_020722625.1 Anaeromyxobacter dehalogenans | reverse complement strand
GGGGCGCCGCGGCGGATCCAGCGGCCTCTGCGTGTCTTTGTTTTTCAGCAGCCTCAAAGGAGGAAAACCCCCCATCAGCGGTCGGCGAGGAGGCGCCGGGCGATCACCATCCGCTGGACCTCGTTCGTCCCCTCGCCGATCTCGCAGAGTTTCGCGTCCCGCAGGTAGCGTTCGACCGGATATTCGCGCGTGTAGCCGTATCCGCCGTGGATCTGGATCGCCTGGTTCGCGGCCCGCATCGCGACCTGGGCCGAGTACAGTTTCGCCATGCTCGCCTCCTTCGTGAACGGTTGCCGCGTGTCGTGAAGCCAGGCCGCGTACAGCGTTAGGAGGCGGGCCGCCTCGACCTCGGTCGCCATGTCCGCGAGCATCCACTGGATCGCCTGGAAGTCCGCGAGGGGCCGCCCGAACTGGCGGCGCTCCTTCGCGTAGGCCAGCGATTCCTCGAGCGCGGCGCGCGCGATCCCGACGGCGAGGCCCGCGATGGCCACCCGACCCCGGTCCAGGATCTGCAACGTGTCGATGAATCCATGGTCCACCTCGCCCACCCGGTTCGCGTCCGGGACAAGCACGTCCTCCAGAATGACCTCGGCGGTGTCCGAGGAGCGCATCCCCATCTTCTTCAGGTGCCTCCCGGCGGACAGCCCCGGGGTCCCCCGCTCGACGATGAACGCCGTGATCCCCTTCTGCTGGCGCTCCGGGGTCGTGGAGGCGAGGACCAGGTACACCCCCGCCACGGTCCCCTGGGTGATGAACATCTTGGTCCCGTTGATCCGCCAGGCGTCGCCCTCGCGGACGGCGCGGGTGCGCAGGGCGCTCGCGTCCGAGCCCGACCCCGGCTCGGTCAGGCACCAGGCCCCGAGCCGGCGACCCGACGCGAGGTCGGGCAGGAATCGGCGCTTCTGTTCCTCGGTCCCGAACATCGCGATGTGCTTGGTGCACAGGGAGTTGTGCGACTCCACGGTCAGGGCGAGGGAGGCGTCGCCGCGCGCGACCTCCTCGAGGACCAGCGCGATGGTCACGTAGTCGAGCCCGGTCCCGCCGTACTCTTCGGGGACCACCATC
Organism: Anaeromyxobacter dehalogenans; assembly: GCA_020722625.1. Lineage (GTDB taxonomy): Bacteria > Myxococcota_A > UBA9042 > DTJE01 > DTJE01 > DYKK01. The sequence goes on along the minus strand of DYKK01000465.1, from coordinate 605 downwards.
CCCAGGACCCCGAGTTCGCCGAGTTTCGCCACGGTCGCATGAGGGAACTCCTCGCGCTCGTCCCATTCCGCGGCGTGGGGGATGACCTCCCGGGCCACGAACTCGCGGACCATGTCGCGGGTCATGCGCTGCTCGTCGTTCAAGGCGAATTCCATGGCACCTCCTTCATTCATTCCCCACCGGCTTCCCGGTCCAGGGCCTCGCGCCGCCCGCACAGGGTCCCGACCACCTCGGCGATCTCCTTGAGAGACGTCCCAGGAGTGAAAACCGCGGCGACGCCGGCCCGGATCAGGCCCTCGCGGTCCGCGTCCGGGATGATCCCGCCCACGACGACCGCCACGTCGCCCGCGCCCCGCTCCCGCAGCAGGCGCAGGATCTCGGGGACCAGGGTGTTGTGCGCCCCGGACAGAATCGAGATCCCGACGACGTCCGCGTCCTCCTGGATCGCGGCCGAGACGACCATCTCCGGGGTCTGGTGCAACCCCGAATAGATCACCTCGAAGCCCGCGTCCCGCAGGCCCCTCGCCACGACCTTCGCGCCGCGGTCGTGGCCGTCGAGCCCCACCTTCGCCACGAGTACGCGACCCTTCCTGGCCATCGTCCGA
>DYKK01000083.1 GCA_020722625.1 Anaeromyxobacter dehalogenans | reverse complement strand
CCTGTCCCCTGACCCTGTCCCTGCCCCCTGACCCTGTCCCCCTCCCGTCTTCGCCAGGGACCCCGCGCTCGCCTCCGCGATCCGTCGCGGGGTGGCGCGAGCGGGGCTCGCGTCTTTCGGAAACCCTTGCCCGCGCAAACCGACTCTGCTAAAACCGCCCCATGAGCCCTTCCATTGCCCGCTCTGCCGGAGGTGGAACGTGACGGACATCGCCGAGATCCTTGCGTCCCTCGAAGCCGACCCGACCGCCACCGAGGCCCTGGAGCACGGCCTCCAGGAGGCCCTCGCCGGTGGACCCGAGGCCCTCGACCCCTTCCTCGCGGACCTGACAGGGCGGGTCACGCCCGGTCCCGTGGCCGAGGCGGTCCTCGGCGTGCTGGATCGGGCCTTCCGGAAGGCACGCGACTCCGAGGCCGGCCCCTCGCTCGGCTTCCATGCGGGGACGCTTGCCTGGAAGACCCTGGGGGACCTCGTCCGCGCCGAGTTCTACATGCGCGCCCTGGACGCGGGTTCGCCCCACTTCGAGACGTGGCGGGAGTTCTACCGGCAGTTCTACGCCTCCCGCGGGAACTGGCTCCGCCTGGAACAGTTCATGAACGAGACGGGTCAGCGCGCGGGACTCCAGCAGGCCGAGACCCTTCGCGCCCTCGCCCGCACCGCGCGCGAGTTCCAGAACCACAGCAAGGAGCTGTCGTACTGGCAGGCCCTCGCCTCCGAAGCGCCCGACGACGCCGAGGCCGACGCCGAACTCGAACGCCTGTACACCGAACTGGGACGCTGGCCGTCCCTGGCCAACCTCCTGAAGGCGCGTCTCGATCGCGCCCCCGAAGGGGACACGGCGGCCCGGGTCGCGATCCTTCAGCAAATGCTCGCCGTGTTCCGCGACCAGATGAAGGCCGAGCCCAAGGTCCTGGCCACCTACCAGCAGATCCTGGACGTGGACCCCGGCAACCGCGAGGCCATGGACGCCCTGCTCGAGCGGTACGAGGCCGCGGGACGCTGGCCCGACTATGCCAAGGTCCTCGCCCGGAAGATCGAACACACGCAGGACCGGGCCGAGCGCATCCGCCTGCGCGAGGTCCAGGCCCACCTGATGGAGACGCGGTTCTCGAACGCGCTGGAGGCCATCAAGGCCTACGAGGAACTCCTGGAACTGGAACCGGACCGCCCGGACATCCTCGAGAAACTGAAGGACCTCTACGACAAGCGCCGCGACTTCGAGAACCTGATCCGCATCCGCCGGATGGAGGTGGACCGCGAGTCGGACCCCGCCCGCCGGGTCGCCCTGCTCGCGGACCTCGCGGTGCTGGCCACCGATCGCCTGCGGAAGGTCCCGGTCGCGATCGCCCTGTGGGAGCAGGTGCTCGGGACCGACCCCGACCACGCCGAGGCCCTGCGCAACCTCGAGGCCCTCTACGAGCGCGAGAAGGACGTGCCCCGCCTGTGCGAGGTCCTGGAGCGCCGCGTCGCCCTGGCGGCCGACCCGGCGGACCAGGTCCTCCTGCTCGAAAAACTGGCACAGGTCTTCGGCGCGCGGATGGGCGAACCCGAGAAGGCGACCGCGACGTGGCGGAAGATTCTCGATGTGAAGCCGGACCATGACCGCGCACGGCGCGAGTTGCGGGCGCGCTACCTCGCGGAGCACCGCTGGGATGACCTCGAATGGTTCCTGCGGACCTTCGGGAGCGTGGACGAACTCGCCCGGACGCTCGAGGCCCAGGTCGGCTCGATCACGGACCCGTCCGAGAAGGAGGCAATCCTGTTCAAACTGGCGGCCCTGTGGCGCGACGAACTCGCACAGCCGGCCCGCGCGGTCAAGGACCTCGAGGCGGTCCTCGCCCAGGACCCGCAAAACCTCAAGGCCGCCACGGACCTCATCGCCCTGTACCACCACCTGTCGGACTACAAGCGTCTCCCGCCGGTGTACGAGGTGGCCATCGCGGGCACCGGCGACCGCGAGCGCCGGCTCGCCCTGATGATCGAGGCGGCCCAGGTCCACGAGCGCCATCTCCGCAACCTCGAACGCGCCTTCTTCTGGTACGTCGCCGCCTTCAAGGAGGACATGCTGAACCCCGACCTCCGCGAGGAACTGGAGCGGCTGGCCGGGCCGTCGAAGAACTGGGACACCTACGTCGCGGTCCTGGAGCAGGCGGCCGCGGTGATGGACGACCGGGACCTCCAGGTGACGACGTGGCTGCGCGTGGGCGAGATCTACGCCACGGAGTTGCGCGAGGATTCGCAAGCCCTCCGGGCGTTCAACCAGGTCCTCGAACTTGACGCGCTGAACCGCCAGGCCATCACCGCCCTCGAGGACCTCTACCGGAAGGTCCCCGACTACGAGGCCCTGGTGGGAATCCTGAGGCGCCGCCTGGAACTCGAGCGCCGCAGCGAGCAGCGTCGGGCCGTACGGTTCGAGATCGCCGGGGTCCTGGTCCGCCATCTCCATCGCGTGGACGAGGCGGTCGCGACGTACGAATCGATCCTCGAGGCGGACCCGGAGGACGCGCAGGCCTACGAGGAACTGGGCGAGGTCTTCCTCGCGGAGCGCCGGTTCGAGGACCTGCTCGGCCTCTTGCGCCGGCAGGTCGAGGTCTTTTCGGGCCTGCCCGGGACCCCACCCGATGTCCTCGCGGACCTCTACTGCCGGATCGGCGTCCTGACGTGCGGGACCGCCGGCCCGGGGATGTCCGCGGTCGTGGCCTGGTCCAAGGCGCTCCAGGTCGCGCCCCACCATGCCGAGACGCTCGCGTGGCTCGAGGAGATGCTCGGGGACGAGGACCTCCGCCTGGCCATCGTGCAGTTGTTGAAGGGACCGTACGAGGCCCTGGGACGCTTCGCCGACCTCGCGGACCTCCTCGAGATCGAACTGATGGAGCGGGGCGACGGGGACGAGACCCTGCCCCTCCTGTGGACCCTCGACGGCCTGTACGAGGGGCGGGCCCCGGACCCGCGCAAGCGCTTCCGGACCCTCGGCCGAATCCTCGCCATCACCCCCGCGGACCGGAAGGCCTGGGACGCGGCGGAATCGGCGGCGGGTCTCGTCGAGGCCTGGAGGGAACTCGCGCAACGCTTCGAGGTCGCGGCGGATGCCGTCGAGGACCCGGTGACCCGGGTGGACCTGAAACTCAGGATCGCACGGATCGACTGGGACCGGGTCCGCAACGTGGACCAGGCCCGCCGTTGCTATCACGACGTGCTGGCGCTGGACGACCGCAACCAGGAGGCCCTGGAGGCGCTCGAGACGATCTACGAGGGCACCGGAGACCACCCCGAACTCCTGAAGGTCTATCGCCGCCGCTACGAGGTGTCGGAGTTCACCGGCGAGAAGATGGCCTATGCCTTCAAGATGGCCGCGGAGCTCGCCGACCATCTGGACGACGTCGAGGGGGCGATCCAGGCGGTACGGCTGGTGCTCGACATGGACCCGGAGTACGCGCCCGCGTACCGGGAACTCGACAACTACTACACGCGGGCGGAGCGCTGGGACGACCTCGCCCGCACCCTCCAGGAGCGGACCCGCCTCGCGGACTCGGCCGAGGAGCGCGCGTACCTCCGCGTGCGGCTCGCCGAGGTCCTCGAAGGGAAACTCGGGGACCTCGAGGGGGCCGTGCTCGTCTATCGGGCCATCCTCGCCGACGACCCCGAGCACGAGACGGCGTTTCGCGAACTCGAGCGCCTGTTCCCGAGGCCCGAGGTGCGCGTCCGGATCGCGCCCATCCTGCTGCCGATCTACGAGCGCCGCGGCGACCACGCGCGCCTCGTGGAGGTGTATGAGGTCCTGGCCGGGGCCGAGGAGGACATCGAGAACCGCATCCGGTACTACGAGACGATCGCGGCCCTGTACGAGGACTCGCTGGGCGACCTCGACCAGGCCTTCGAGGTCCGGGCCCGGGCGTTCGCGACCGCCCCGGGGCGCGCGGACCTGGTGGAGGCGGTGCTCCGGGCCGGCCGCGCCCGGGGGGCCGTGGTCGAGGCCATCCTCGTCCTGTGCGAACACGCCTTCGAGATCGCGGACGAGGAGCGCCGCAAGGAGACCCACCGGGTCATCGCGACCGAGGCCCGTACGGCGGGCGAGCGGGACCTGGCGAAGCGCCATTTCAACGAGGTCCTCCTGATGGACCCCGGGGACCTCGCGTCCATCGCGGCCCTGATCGAGATGCACCGCGAGGACGACGAGGTGGACCCGTTGCAGGCCCTGGTCCGCCGGAAGGCGGAACTCGTCCTCGCCGCGGACGAGAAGGCGGAACTCCTGGCGTGGGCCGCGGACCTGCTCGCGGGCCGCCTCGGGCGCCACGACGAGGCCATCGCCCTCTACGGGCAGGTCCTGGACCTGGACCCGGCCAACCTGCGCGCGATCGAGGCGCTCGAGGACCTGTACCGGCGCCTGGAACGCTTCGAGGACCTGGTCGAGACGCTGCAACGGAAGGCGGACTTCGCGCCGGACCCGGAGACCCGGGTCGCGGCCCTGTCGGCCAAGGGACAGGTCCTGCACGAGAGGCTCGGCAACACGCCCGAGGCCGTCGAGACGTATCTCCAGGTCCTCGAGATCGCCCCGGAGCGGCTCGACACCCTGCGGACCCTGGACCGCCTGTACGGAATCCAGGAGGACTGGTGGAACCAGTACCAGGTCCTGGAGAGGATCTTCCCCCTGGCGGAGGCCGACGAGAAACTCGCGGTCCACGTCCGGATGGGCCGCCTGCTGGAGCAGAGGCTCGGGGACCCGACGCGGGCCGTCCACACGTATTCGGAGGTCCTCGCGTCCTGTCCGGGCCACGCGGAGGCCCTCGACGCGCTCGAGGGGATGGTGCGCTCCGGGGAGGCCGCGAGCGAAGCGTTCTCCGTGCTGGGGCCCGCCCTGGCGGACGCAGGTCAGTGGGAGCGGCTCTACGTCGTGCGCGAGGTCCTCGCGGAGCACGAGGAGGACGTCCCGCGCAAGGTGGCCCACCTGATGGAGATGGGGCGGATCGCGGCCGAGAACCTCGAACAGCCTATCCGCGCATTCGAGTGCTACCGGCAGGCCTTCCTGGCCGACCCCCTGCGGCCCGAGGCCCTGGAGAGGGCCGAGCGCCTCGCGGGCGAGCACGACCTGTGGGCGGACGTGCCCCCGATGATCCGCGAGGCGGTCTCGAACATCGAGGGGATGCCGGAGGCCCTGGACTTGAGCCTCCGGGCCGCCGCGATCCTGCGGGACCGGCTCGGGGACCGGGAGGCCGCCGCCGCCGCCTACGAGGCGATCCTCGCGAACCACCCCGACGACCCCACGGCGTTGCAGGCCCTGGACGACCTCTACTCGGACATGGAGCGCTTCGAGGACCTCGCCCGCGTGTTGAGGGCGCGCGCCGAAGCGGCCCGGGACCCGGGCGACAAGGTGCCCTTCCTGCTGCGCCACGCCGAGGTCGCCGAGGGCCGTCTGGGCCTTCCCGGCCAGGCCTTCGAGGCCCGCCGGGAGGTCCTCTACCTGTCCCCAGGACACCCGGAAGCCGTCCGGGGACTGCGTGCGACCTTCGACGCGGGACGGCTCCGGACGGAGATCCTGGAGACCCTCGAGCCCATCTATCGCGAGACGGGGGAGTGGGAGGCCCTGGCCTCGATGTTCGAGGCCGCCCTGCCCGAGGTCAGCGACCCCGCGGAGCGCAAGACGCTCCTGCTGAAGCTCGCGGACGTCTGCCAGGACCACCTCGGGCGGCTCGAGGCGTCCCTGCAATGGCGAGGACGCGCGCTGATCCAGGACCCCGAGGACGACGCGCTCGCGACGCAGGTGGAGCAGTTCGCCGGGGAGATCGGGGCCTGGGGCGTGCTGCACGAGGTCTGGCTGGACGCCGCGGCCGCGTCCGCCGGTGACGACCGCCGGGTCGCCCTGTGGCACAAGGCGGCCGAGTGCGCGCGAGACCGGATCGGGGACGTGAAGAAGGCCGAGACGGTCTATCGCTGGATCCTGGGCGTCGCTCCCTCGGACCGGCAGGCCCTGGCCGCGCTCGACGCCCTGTATGCATCCCAGGAGCGGTGGGCGTCCCTGCTGGACGTCCTCGAGCAGGAGTGTCAGGCCGCGGAGTTTGATGACGAGCGCGTCGGGTTTTTCCTGCGGATGGGGACCCTGAACCGCGACCGCCTCGACAACCCGGACGGCGCGGTGAAGGCCTTCCGGGCGGCCCTGAAACTGGACGAGACCAACCGCGAGGCCCTGACCGCGCTCGTGGACCTCCTGGAGGCGCGATCGGAGTGGCGCGACCTCTTCGGGGTGCTGGACACCCTGTCGTCGCTCGCGCCCTCCGCCTCGGAGCGGGCCGGGCTCCTGCGACGGATGGCGTCCATCGCGGAGCGGGACCTCGGGGAGGTCGAGACCGCGCTCGGACTGTGGGACGAGGTCTCGCGCATCGAGCCCGAGGACGTGGCCGCCTTGCGGGAACTGGAACGCATCCAGCGATCGCGGGAGGACTGGTCCGCGTTCGTCGAGGTCTGCGAACGCGAGATCCCCCTCGCCGGGGGCGACGCCGGGCGGGTCGTGACCCTGCTGCGCGACGTGGCGGTGGTCAGCGAGGAGAGGTTGTCCGACCCCTACCAGGCCCAGCACGCCTGGAGGCGGCTCCTCCAGGTCGCGCCGGACCACATCGAGGCGTTGCAGGCCCTCCGGCGTCTGTACCGCGAGTCGGGGGACCTCGAGGCCCTGTCCGAGGTCCTGCACCGGCTGGCGACGACGGGGGATCTGGCCGGCCCCGACCTCGAGGCCCTGCTCGTGGAACACGCGCGGCTCCTCACGGAGGAGATGCCCCGGCCGGACGGCGCCATTGACCGGTGGAAGCGGGTCCTGGACCTGGTCCCCGGTCACGTCGAGGCCCTGACCTCGCTCGAACGCCTGTACGAGGACACGCGTGCCTACGCGGAGTGCGTGGACATCGTCAAGAAGAGGGCGTCCCTGGAAGCGGACGCGGCGGCGAGGGCCGAGATCCTGATGAAGGCCGCGGACCTGGAAGCGGACCGGATCGGGGACTTCCGGGCCGCGGCCCGCACCCTCGAGGAGGTCCTCGCATCGTGGGAGGTGTCGCCGGACAGTCCGCCCCCTGCGCCCGTGGTCCGGCTCCTGAACGAGACCTTCGAGCGTCTTCAGGGGCTGTACGCGCGCATCGAGGATTGGGAGCGCGAAGCGGACCTCCTCCTGCGTCGCGACGCCGTGCTCGCGCTTCCCGAGGCCGCCGGCGGACAGCCCGAGGAGCGGGTCCAGAACTTCCTGGAACTGGCCCGGTGCTACGAGGAGCGCCTCGGAAACTTGGCCGCGGCCTTCTACACCGTGGTCAAGGCGGCCCAGGTGGCCCCCGGGGACGACCAGGTCCTGTCCGAGGCGTGGAGGCTCGCCCAGGCGCTCGGGAACTACGAGGAATACGTCGCCGCGATGGATACGGTCGTGGACCGGATGAGTCCCGGCGCGCGCCTGGAACACCTGGTCCGCTTCGGCGACTGCCTGCGGCGGGAGGCGGACCGTGCCGCGGAGGCCGTGCCGTACTACGAGCGCGTCCTGCGAGAGTGGCCCGAGAACGAGGAGACCCTCGCGGCCCTGACGGACCTGTACGCGGCCCTGTCGCGTCCCGAGGACCTTGTCCGCACCCTGGAGATCCGGGTCGGGCTGACCCCGGACTACCTCGAGAAGGTCCAGTTGCAGATGCGGGCCGCGCGCGTGCTCGAACAGGACCTCGGCGACGTCGAGCGGGCGCTCGGGGCGTACCGCGCGGTCCTCGAACTGGACGAGGGCCAGGTCGAGGCCCTCCGCGCCCTGGCCCGCCTGCACGAGGGCCGGCGCGAGTGGGACGACCTGATCCGGGTCCTCGAGGTCCTGGCGCCGCTCGAGCCCGGCGAGGAGGTGCGGACACGCCTGCGCATCGCGGAGGTCCTGGAGCGCGAGGTCGGGGACGCGGACCGCGCCATCGCGGCTTACGAGGCGGTCCTGTCCCTGGAGCCCACCGAGGCCACCGCCCTGGAGCGGCTCCAGACCCTGTACGGAGCCCAGAACAACTGGAAGGGCCTGGCCCAGGTCTTCGAGCGGCTCCTCGACTACTCGAGCGAGACGCCCGACCGCGTCCTGTTCTGCGAGAGGCTCGGGCTCCTGTACGAGCAGGCCCTCGGGGACAAGGCCACGGCCCTCGGGTACTACCAGCGGATCCTCGACATGACCCCGGAGGACGACGAGGTCCTCGAGACGTGCCTCCGGTTGATGGGCGACCTCGAGGACTGGAACGGCGTGATCAACCTCCTGGAGTCGCGCGTCGCCAGGGCGGGCGAGGCCGGGGCGAAGGTCGCGTTCCTGGCGCGCGTCGCCCGGGTCTATGAGGACCGGCAGGGGGACATCAACTCGGCGATCTCGACGTGGCAGCGCGTGCTCGAGGCCGATGGCGGGATGACCGAGGCCTACTCTGAACTCGCCCGGCTGTTCAGCGCGATCGAGTCCTGGGAGGACGTGGTCCAGACCTTGCTCCGGTGGAAGGAGCACGCCGACGAGCGGGAGTTCGCGGACCTGATGCTCAAGGCGGCCACCATCGTCAAGGAACGGCTCGAGAACCCCGAGCGGGCCCTGAAACTGCTCGGGGACGTGCTCCGGGTGGACCCGCTGAACGAGGAAGCCGCCGAGAAGATGCGGCTGATCTACGCAGAGTTCGAGGACTGGGAGAAGGTCGCGGAGGTCTATCTGACGCAGGAGGCGCACGCGACCTCGGACGAGGCGCGGGCGAGGCTCCGCGCCGCGGCCGGCGAGGTCTTCCTGACGCGGCTCAAGGACCAGAACCGGGCGGTCCAGCACTTCGAGCGGGCCCTGGAACTCAACCCGCGGATGCAGGACGTGGCCCTGTCCCTCGCGCGGGCGTATGTGGCGTCGCGCAAGTGGGAGAAGGCGATGCCGCTGCTCGACCTGCAACTCGCCGAGACCGACGTGGCGGCGGACCCGGGGCGCGCGGCGGAAATCCACTTCCAGCTGGGCCTGTGCGCCGAGAACCTGTTCGATCACGACAAGGCGTTCCGAGAATATCAGACTGCTTCGAAGCAGAGGCCGGACCACCCGGGGATCTTGATGGGACTGGGCCGCCTGTACCAGCGCAAGCAGTTGTGGCAACTGGCGAAGGACCACTTCCTGAAGGTGCTGGAGGTCGTGGCCGATCGGCCCGACGTCGCCCTCGACGCGGACGACCTGGTGAACGTGCACTTCGCGCTCGGAGAGGTGTCGCTGGAACTCGGGGACCTGCCCGGGGCGATGTCGTACCTCGAACGGGTGCGCGAGGACCGGCCCCAGGACGACCGGGCCCTGACGATGCTGATCACGGTGGCCGAGAGGAGCGAGGACTGGTCCGCGGTGGTCCGCTACCGCCAGGCCCTGGCCGAATCGCGGGCCGATCCGTTCGAGCGGTTCGCCATCTGGCTGGAGATCGGCGACATCTATCGCGAGAAGATGGGAAACACCTACGGGGCGGCCGCGGCCTACAAGGAGGCCCTCGAGATCAACCCCGACGCGCGGGTGGCGCTCCTGAGACTGTTCGACCTGTACTTCGAGACCGGCCAGATCGAGGACGCCCTGTACACGCTGGACCGGCTGGCCGCGGTCGAGGAGAGCCCCGAGAAGCGGGCGATGCACTACATGCGGATCGCGGCCCTCTACCGCGAGAAACTCCAGGACGACTCGAAGGCCCGCGAGTACCTGAACCTCGCGCTGGACGCGGACCCGGATCGACTGGAAGCCTTCCGAGCCCTCGACGAGATCCTGACCGCGGCGAAGCGGTGGGAGGACCAGGCCGAGGACTACCGCAGGATGCTCGACCGGATCAAGGACCGCGGCGTCCCGGACCTCGAGTTCCGCCTGTACTCGGCCCTGGGCGAGATCTACCGGTCGCGCCTCAAGCAACTGGACTATGCCATCCCGGCATACGCGATGGCGGCGCGGCGGAAGCCCGACGACGTCCGGACGCACGCCATCCTGGCCCAGTTGTACGAGATGACCGGGGACCAGTTCGAGAAGGCGGTCGAGGAGCACCGGGCCATCGTCTATTCGAGCCCGTTGAGCCCGGAGGTCGCCCCGTCCCTCAAGGCGATGCGCCGCATCTTCCGGGACCGCCAGGAGTTCGACAAGGCGTTCATGACCGCGTCGGCCCTGGTGGCGCTGCGCCACGCGGACGACGAGGAGGCCGAGTTCTTCGAGCGCGACCTGGAGCCGAGCCTGCCCTGGTTCAAGGGGACGATCGATCCCCTGCGCTGGGAATCCCACCTGATGTCGAAGGCCGAGAACCCGATCCTCGGGACGATCCTCCAGGTCCTGCACCAGGGGCTCGGCGCGGACCTGGGCGCGCGGGACCTCAAGGACATCGGGCTCAAGAAGAAGAACGAGCTGGACCTGGACCAGAAACTCCTGTTCGCGAACGTCTATCGGGCGGTCTCGAAGGCCCTGGGCGCGCTGCCCCACAAGGTCTATCGGGACGACGCGACGATCGGGACGAAGGTGGAATTCCTGGTGCCGCCGGCCCTGGTCGTGGGCGCGGACATGCTGACGGGCCGCGAGGAGCGCGAGATCGCGTTCCTCGTCGGGCGCCAGTTGTCGTACCTGCACCCGCGCCACTTCCTGGCCGCGGTGAAGAACCTGACGGAACTGAAGGTCTTCCTGGTGGCCGCGCTCAAGTTCGCGCGACCCGAGACCCAGGTGGCCACGGGGGCCGAGGTCGTGAGCGAACTGGTCCGCCTGATCGAACGCCGGATGCCGCAGGCGCAAAAGAGCCAGTTGACGCGGCTGATGGCGGACCTCGAGGCCCGGGAGCCCGACATGGACTTCGGGCGGATGTTCGATGAATACTTCGCGGCCATCGAGCGGACGGCCCTCCGCGCCGGGGTCCTCGTGTGCGGGAACCTGGACGTGGCCATGACCATCGTCGGCGCCGAGGAGGTGTCCTTCTCGGGCCTCCCGAAGAAGGAACGGCTCGAGGAGGTCGTCCGCTTCGGCGTGTCGGACGACCACTTCGTGCTCCGGCGGGCGCTGGGCATCGCCGTGGAGGCAGGGCCGAGCACGGTGTAGGCGGGTCGGGTCAGCGCGGGAGTTTCTGGATCGGGATCGGGTCGAGGACGACGGCGCCGTTGCGCGTCTTCACCGCGAACCGAACCATCGGGGCGCGGTGCTTCTTCTTGAGCCCCTGCTCGAG
>DYKK01000082.1 GCA_020722625.1 Anaeromyxobacter dehalogenans | reverse complement strand
CCGGACCCCGGACGCCGGATCCCGGGTGACCCCGCTCGTTGACGACGATCCGGGCGTGCGGTAAGGTCGTCTCGATGAAGGAATTGCTCGCCAGGAACGCCCGCCGGATCGGTGAGCTCGAGGCCCTCCGCGAGCGGGCGCGGGAGGCCCTTCCCGAGATGGTGCGGGTGCTGGTCCACGAGTTCGGGGCCCGCAAGGTCGTCCTCTTCGGCTCCACGCTGCGCGGTTTCGACACGGACCGGCCGGACATCGATCTGCTGGTCGAGGGACTTCCGGCGACCCGACTGGCCGAGGCGCGCGGACGACTGTGGTTGATCGCCCCGTTGCCCGTGGACCTCGTGCCGGTCGAGACCGGCCGGGCGGAGGTCGTGCGGCGCGCCCTGGAGGAAGGGGAGGTGCTCCATGGACGCTGAGGCGAGGACGGCTCTGGAGTTGCGGCGCCTGCTGCGCGACAACGAGGCCGACCTTGCCGCCCTCGGCGCGATGGCCGGCGAGATCGCCTCGGTCTCGGCACGCCCGTCCCCACTCGGCGAGGAAACGTGCGCGTTCCTGGCGCTGAAACTGCACGCCTGGTACACCGCGCTCGAAACGATCCTGGAACGCATCGCGAGGGTGATCGAGGGCGCACCGCCGTCCGGTCCCTCGAGCCACCGCGACCTCCTGCGCGGCATGACCCTCCCCCTCGCGGACGTCCGGCCGCGGGTCATCGCCCCTGCACGCCTGGGCGACCTGGCCGAGTTGCTCGGCTTCAGGCACTTCGTCCGCCACGCCTACGCGGTCTCGCTGGACGAGGCCGAGCTCCGGGCGCACGCCTCCCGCGTCGCACGAGTGCAATCCGGCATCGAGTCCGACCTGGCGGTCTTCGCGTCGGAAGTGACGCGTGTGATCGAAGACCTTGATCGGACCGCCGGCTCCGGACCTCGGCCGGGATCGTGACGGGGCCCCCGCGACCCGGCCTCACCCGGTCCCGATCGTGCCCTCCGGCCGACTCCTCGAGAACACAGCGACATCGTCGCGCCCGGGAGTGCTGCGTCTTTCGACCGCCCGGACTGCGCGAGCGCCCACGATCCGCCGGCACGATCTCGGCAGCACGACGAAAGGCCTTGATCTGGCACGGTCTCGTGCCAGCCGCGACCTGCCCCCCCCGTCTATCGGACGTGCCACCGGCACGTCCTCTCCCGCTCGGTCGCTTCGCTCCCTGCGCGGGAAGACGGGGCCCCGCTATCGGACGTGCCACCGGCACGTCCTCTCGTGCTCGCTCCCTCTGGTCGCTGCGCGCGAAGACGGGGCCCCAGTCGCGGCCCCACGGTGGTGAAATGAAACGAAGTAGATTTCATGTTTGTTCGAAGACTTGCGGAAACTGATGGCGGAGTTTGAGCGCCGCGAGTCCTTGCGGTCCGTCCCGCCGCGTGGCACGATCCGTACCGACACCTCCGGCGGAGCAACCTCATGCCCCGGCAACGCCACACGCGGCCCGACAACCCCATCGCGCTGAACCTGGCCCGGATCGTGTTCACGCTGCTCACGAACCCGCGGGGCTGGCGCGTGCGGTCCCTGATGGAGGAACTCGGCATCCAGCCGCGGACCTACCGGAAATACAAGGCCGTGCTCCGCGACCACTTCGATTTCCTCTTCGACCGGGACGGCCGCACCCTCGTCACCGAGGTCCGCGAAGGCGACGAGGCGTGGCTCCGCCTGCGCGATTCGTCCGAGCCAAGGGGCCAGGACTTCCCCGAGATCTACTCGCGGGTGGCCACGATGGCGCTCGCGCGCCAGGTGTTCGGTTTCCTCCGCGGTTCGAGCATGGCGGACCGGATGGAGGAGCACTTCCAGGACTTCTGCGACCGCGTGGGCGACCGGACCTTCGTGTTCCGCGACCTCTTTCGCGGGATGGACCGGAAGGTCTTCTACCTTTCCCCGCCGCCCAAGGACTACGGGCCGCACGGCCGGACGCTTCAGGTCATCCTGCGCGCGTTATTTTTCAACAAAAGATTCTACGGCAAATATCAGTCGGCCAGCGGAGAATCGGCCAGGGTCCTCGAGCCCCTGACCCTGATCCTGTGGAACGGCGGCCTGTACCTGCTGGCTCGGACCCGCGCGGGGAGACGCCCTCACCTCTACGTGGTCGATCGCTTCCGGGAGGTCCGTCTCGGGGGAGGAAGTTTCCGGTATCCGGGTCCGGAGGAGTATTCCCCGGACCGGTTCTTCGAGGGTCACTTCGGGATCTTCCACGAGGAGCGCGAGCCGGTGGAGGTCGAACTGATCTTCGCGGCGAAGCCGTGGATCCGGTTGTTCCTGACCGAACGGCTGTGGCACCCGACGCAGCGATTCCAGCGGTTGCGCGACGGGCGCCTGCGCATGACGTTCCGGGCGTCGTGCCTCGTGGAGGTCGGACGCTTCGTACGCAGTTTCGGCGACGACGTGGTGGTGGTCCGGCCCGACGCGGCCCTCCTGGAGGTCCCGCGCGACGGCCTCGACCCCCCTTTCCTGGCAAAAAGCCGAGAGCCGGCATGAAGCGTGCCGTGGGTCGCGCGAGGATCGCCGTCGTGGGGCGTGCGAAATCGGAGCCTGTCCGCGCATGATGACGATTCATCGAAGCCACCGGATGGAGGTCCTGGCCCGGGACCTCTGCGAGGTCCTCCGAGACCCCGCCGCGCAGGACCCGTTCGCGCCGGACTGGGTCGTGGTGCACAGCGCCGGCATGGAACGGTGGGTGGCCATGCAGGTCGCGCAGACCCTCGGGGTGGCCGCGAACCTGCGTTTCCTGTTCCCGGGGCAACTGGTCCAGGCCGCGATGGACATTGTGCTCGGCGAGGACGCGGCCGATTCCTGGGAGCCCGAGCGGCTCGCGTGGGCGCTCCTCGACGTCCTGCCCGGCCTCCTCCCGCGCCCCGAGTTCTCGTCCGTGGCCGCCTACCTGGGCGACCCGGGCCTCCGGCGCGAGGTGTCCCGCCGCGAAATCGTGCTCGCGCGCCGGCTCGCGGAGACCTTCGACCGCTACCGGGTCCACCGCCCGGACGTCGTCCTGTCGTGGGACCGAGGGGAGGGGGCGTCCGACTGGCAGGCCGAGACGTGGCGGGCCCTGCGGGCGCGCCTCGGGCCGCCGGACCCGGCCGAGCGGCTGGACCGCTGCTTCCAGGCGATGCGCACCGCCTCCCCCGCCCTCGAGGGTCTCCCCCAACGGATCAGCATCTTTGGGACCTCCGCGTTGCCCCCGCTCCACCTGGAGGTCTTCCAGGCCCTGGCCCGCCATCGGGATGTGCACCTGTTCGTGCTCGCGCCGTCGCGCGCCTGGTACGGAGACGCCCGGACCCCGGCCGAGGAGGACCGGGCGAGGCGGCGGGCCGGGGCGGCGGACAGACTGGACGTCCGGGACCCCCGGATGCACCCGCTGCTCGCGGCGTTCGGCCGACTGTCACGGGACTTCCAGAACGCCCTCACGGGATGCGAGGCGGTCGAGGCGGACGACGACGAGGCCGGTCCCGGCGATTCGCCCGGCCCGCAGCGCACGATGCTCGCCTGGCTCCAGCAGGACATCCTCGCCGCGGAACTCCCTGAGGCGCCGCGTCCCGTCCCGGCCCGCGACGACTCCATCCGCATCCACGCCTGCCACGGTCCCATGCGGCAGGTCGAGGTCCTGCGCGACGCCCTGCTGGCCCTGTTCGATGCCGACCGCACCCTCGAGCCGCGCGACGTGCTCGTGATGACCCCGGACATCGAGGCATACGCCCCGCTCATCGAGGCGGTCTTCGGGGAGGGGGGAGGAGACGCGGGGTTTCCGCCCATCCCCTTCCAGATCGCGGACAGGACCCTCGGCCGCGAGAATCCGGCGGCCCAGGTCGTCACGCGCGTCCTGGGCCTGGCCCGCGGCCGCCTGCCCGCCTCCGCGGTCCTGGACCTCCTGGCCGTGCCGCTGGTGGCCCGGCGCTTCGAGATGGGGCCGGACGACCTGGCTCGGGCGCGCGGGTACGTGCGCGACGCCGGCATCCGCTTCGGCCTGGACGAGGACCACCGCGCGGAACAGGGGCTGCCGAGGACCGACGAGACCACCTGGCGCTTCGGCCTGGACCGGCTTCTGATGGGGTTCGCGATGAGCGAGGACGGGGGCCGCCTGTTTTCCGACGTCCTGCCGTGCGAACGGGCCGCGGGCGGTGGCGGCGGCACCCTGGCGCGGTTCGTCGCGTTCTGCGAGGTCCTCTTCGATTTGGTTCGCCGCGCGCGGGACCCGAGGCCGCCCCGCGAGTGGGTCGCGTTCACCGCGGAAGTCCTTTCCCGCATGGTCCCCCGGGACGGCGAGGGCTCGGAGCAGGCGGTCGAGGCCCACCGCTCGCTCCACCGGCTCCTTCCGCCCCCCCCGGACGCCGGGCTCGTCGCAGAAGACCCGTCGCGCCCCCTGGACCTCGACGCCTGGCTCGCCGTGTGGGAGTCCGCCACGACAGCGGTGTCCGGGACCCGGGCCCTGTTCCGGGGGGGCGTGACGTTCGCGGGTCTGGTCCCGTTCCGCAGCCTGCCCTTCCGCGTCATCGCCCTGATGGGACTCGACGACGGCGCCTTCCCGCGGCAGGGGTCCCGGCTGTCCTTCGACCTGATGGCCCGCGACCGCAGGCCCGGGGACCGCTCGGCGCGCGACGAGGACTTGCAACTCTTCCTCGAGGCCCTTCTGTCCGCCCGGGAGCGCCTGATCATCACGTTTACGGGGCTCGGGGTCCGGGACAACGCGCCCGTCCCGCCGGCGGTCCCGGTGGGGCAGTTGCTCGACGCCCTCGACGCCTCGTTCACGACCGACCACGGCCCGGCGAGCGAGTCGGTGGTCGTCCGGCACCCGTTGCAGCCCTTCAGCCCTCGGGTCTTCACACGCGAAGGAGTCCCCGCCTTCGACCGGCGGTATGAGGCCGCGGCCCGGGCCCTCCAGGGCGGCGAGCGCGTGGAACCCCGCCCCCGCTTCGATGGGGCCGTCCCCGCCCGCGGGGAAGGCCCGGTGAGCCTGGACGACCTCGGCCGGTTCGTCCGGCACCCGGTGCGGTTCCTGTTGCGGGGCCTGGGGATGGAGGTGGAGCCCGGGGAGGTCGCGGTCGAGGACCGACCCCCCATGACCCTCGAGGGCCTCGACCGGTACGAGGTCGGGGAGGCAGTCGCCGCGGCCCTGTTGCGAGGAGAGGCGCCGGGGCCGGTGCTGCACGGGCTTCGGCGGGCCGGGAGGCTGCCTCCCGGGGTCCTCGCGGACATCGAGTTCGAGGTCATCCGGGACCTGGCCGCCCCGCTGGTCCCCCGCGTGCGGGCGCGTGTGTCCGGGCCGCCCCGGGAGGAGCGGGTGGGTCTCGAGGTCGCGGGCACGCGAATCGAGGGGGTCTTGCGAAATCTGTACCCGGAAGGGCTCGCCTTCGTGACGTTCTCGTCGTCGTTCGAGCCGAGGCTCCTGGTCCTGTGGGTGCAGCACCTCGCGGCCACCCTCGCGGTCGAGGGGTATCCGGGGCGGGCGGTCCTGGTCAGCCGCTCGAAGGCGATGCCTGTGGCCTCGCTGGGGCCGATCGGGCCGGAGCCGGCTCGGGCCCACCTCGAGGACCTGGTCGCCCTCCATCGCCTGGGGCGGACCGTCCCGCTCCCCCTCTTCCCGAGCACGTCGTTTGCGTTTGCGCGGGCGGCCTGCGGCGGGCAGCCCGACAAGGCCCTCGACGCCGCCCGAAGCACTTGGCGAACCTGGAACGGCCGCGGCGACGGGAACGACCCGTGGGTGCGCCATGCCTTCGGAGACATCCCCTCGCCGGAAGACGCCCGCGCGCCCGGGGCCCCGGGCTTCGAGGAACTGGCGGACCGCGTGTTCCGGCCCCTGCTCGCCGCCCTGGAGGTGTGACACCGCGATGAGGCCCGACGCGACCCCATTCTCCCCGACCCTGGACCTCGAACCCGGCGTGACCCTGCTCGAGGCGAGCGCGGGGACCGGGAAGACCTACTCCATCACGAGCCTGTACCTGAGGCTCGTGGCGGAGAACGGCCTCGGGGTGGACGAGATCCTGGTGGTCACGTACACGGTGGCCGCGACCGCCGAGTTGAAGAACCGCATCCGCGCACGCCTGCGAGACGCGGCCGATGCGTTGCGGCGGACCCTCGCCCGCCAGGCGACACCCGAGGACTTCCCCGACGAGGTCCTCCGGCGTCTCGCGTCCGCGTCGAACCCCGAGCGCGAGGCGCGCCTGGGGAACCTCCGCACGGCCCTCGCGCGGCTGGACGACGCCGCGATCTCGACGATCCACGGCTTCTGCCAGCGGATGCTCCAGCGCCATTCCGTCGAGACCCGCGCGGACCTGGACGCGGAGGTGGCCGAGGACGACCAGGCCCTCCTGGACGAGGTCACGGACGACGCGTACGTCTCGGCCCTGAACACCCTGAACCCCGCCGTGGCGGGCGCCCTCCGGCGACAGGAGTTCCGGGCCATGCTCGGCGGGATTCTCGCGGAGATGCGGAACCACCCGGACGCGACGCTCGCCCCCCCGGTCGATCCGGAGCCGCCGGAACCGGACCCGAGGCCCTGGAACGAGGCCGTCGGCCGGCTGTGCGAGGCCTGGAGGCAGGGGGGAGAGGAGGCAAAGTCTCTCCTGACGGAGGCGATGGCCGAGGGGAGGTTGAACCTCAGCAGTTTCAAGCCGAACACGGTCGCCGAGGGCGCGGACATCCTGGACCTCTGGGCCGAGTCCCCCCCCGAGGCGTTCTCCGCGATCCAAGACCCCCTGAAATACTTCCGGAAATCCTATCTTGCCGAGAAATGTCGTCGCGGAAAGACGCCCCCCTCCCATCCCCTGTTCGACCTCGTGGATACTCTCTCAGAGACCGCGGACCGCCTGCAACAGGACCTGGCCGCGTTCCGACTCGGTCTCGCGCACCGCCTCCTCCGGGACCTCCGGCAACGCTTCCAGGCCCGCAAGCGCCAGGAGCGGGTCTGGTCCTTCCAGGACCTCGTGGTCCTGCTCCGGGACGGGCTGCGCGACGAGCGCCACGGTCCGGCACTCGCGCGGGCGATCCGGGGCCAGTTCCGGGCGGCCCTGATTGACGAGTTCCAGGACACGGACGGGGTCCAGTGGGAGATCTTCGACCGTGTCTTCAGGAGCCCGGACCACTACCTGTTCCTGATCGGGGACCCGAAGCAGGCGATCTACTCCTTCCGGGGCGCGGACATTCACGCGTATCTCGCGGCGCGCAGGCGCGCGGACCGGCAGTACACGCTCTTGCAGAACTGGCGGTCCGACGGGCGGTGGGTCCAGGGCCTCAACCGCCTGTATGGCCGGGCCGTGCGACCCTTCCTGGACCCCGACATCCCCTATGTCCCCGTCCGGGTCCCGGACCAGCACGCGGACGACCGGTTGCGGTATCCGGCGGGGCGACACGCCCCCATCGTGGTCCGCTTCGTCCGGCGGTCCGACTTCGGCGTCGAGGGGACGCAGGCGCTTGCCAAGACCGACCTGACGTCGCTCCTTCCCGAGTGCGTGGCGGGGGACATCTCGCGCCTGCTGGCCGAGGGCGCGGAGGTCCAGGAGGCCGAGGACTTCCGGCCGCTCGACCCTCGGGATGTCGCGGTCCTGGTCCGCACGCACGACCAGGCCTGGGCCGTGCAGCGGGCCCTCCGGAGGGTCGGCATCCCGAGCGTCCTGCACAGCGAGGCGAGCGTGTTCGAGTCCGAGGCCGCGACGGACCTCGCGCTCGCGCTCGGGGCCGTTGTGGACCCCGACGACCGCACGGCCGTGCGCAGCGCCCTGGCCACGAGCCTGTTCGGGCAAACGGTCCCGGAGGTCGTCGCGCTCGAGGAGCAGCCGGAGGCGTGGTCTCGCTGGGTCGAGGACTTGCGCCGGTGGGGGGCCGCGTGGCGGGAACGCGGATTCAGTCCGATGTTCCGCGCGATGCTCCACGAGCGCCAGGTCCTCCCGCGCCTCCTGACGCTGCAGGGCGGCGAACGCCTCGTGACGGACCTGTTGCACCTCGCGGAGCAGGTCCAGGGGGTCGAGTCTCGCGAACGACTCGCACCGGAGGCCCTCCTCACGTGGTTGCTCCGCGAGCGGAGCCAACCGTCCCTGTCGTCGGAGGCCAGGCAAATCCGGCTCGAAAGCGACGAGGACGCGGTCGTGGTCGTGACCATGCACCACGCAAAGGGGCTCGAGTACCCGGTGGTGTTCTGCCCCTACCTGTGGGATGGGCGCCTGTTCCGCCAGTCGTCCGCGGCGCTTCGGTTCCACGCGGAGGATGGTATCCGCGTCTGCGCAAGCGGTGTCTCGCCCCCGGAGGACTGGGACCGGGCCAGGACCGCCGCGCAGCAAGAGGTCTTCGCCGAGAACCTCCGGATGGCCTACGTGGCCCTGACCCGCGCGAGGCACCAGACGTTCGTGTACTGGGCCGCGGCGAAGGAACACGAGACCTCCGCGCTCGCGTGGTTGCTGTTCGGGCCGGAGAGCCCGGAAGATCTCGGGAGTCACCAGGCACGCTCGGGCGCGCTCGACGACGAGGCCATGCTCCGGGAACTCTCGGCCCTGGCCGAGGCGTCGGGGGGGACCCTCGCGGTGGAGCCCGTGAACCCCTCGCGACTGCCGCAGGCCTATCGCCCGCCGACCCGGGAGGCCCTGCACGAGGTCGCGGCGGCCCGATTCCATCGCCCGGAATTCGACCGCACGTGGCAGTGGACGAGTTTCACCCGGATGGTCGCGGACCGGGGCGGCGAGGAGCCCGGCGACGACGAGGCGTGGACGGCCGCGCGCGCGGAGGAGAGGGAAGGAGACACCCTGCTCGCCGGCTTCCCGCGCGGGCGCATCGCGGGCCGTTGCCTGCACGCCGCGTTCGAGCGGCTCGACTTCGCGTGCGAGGACCCGGGACCCGTGGTCCGCGACGCCCTGATCGAGTACGGCCTGGACGCCGGCGCCCTGACGTCGTCCCTGTGCGACGCCGTGCGCGTGACCCTCGACACCCCCCTTCCGGCCCCCGGGGGACCCGTGCGCCTGCGGGACGTGGCCCTGGCCGACCGCCTCAACGAGGTCTCCTTCCTGGTCCCGCTCGCCGGGGGGATCGAGGCGCGCGACGCGGCGGTGACCGTCCAGGACCTCGCCCACGCCTTCGAACGCCACGGCGGGCGTCTGGGGCCTCGCTGCGCCGCGGCATTGCGCGACCTCCCCACCTCGGCCGTGCGCGGGTTTTTGGCCGGGCAGATGGACCTCGTGTTCCGCGTCGGGTCGCGCTGGTTCCTGGTGGACTACAAGTCCAACGACCTCGGTCCCGCGCGCTCGGACTACTCGCCGGAGCGGCTCGACGACGAGATGATCGCCTCGTATTATTTCCTTCAATACCATCTCTACGCGACGGCCCTGCACCGCTACGCGTGCGTCCGCATGCCCGGCTTCGAGTGGGACCGGGACTTCGGCGGCGTCTTCTACCTGTTCGTGAGGGGGCTCGACCGGACGGGCCGGACCGGCGTGTTCTGGGACCGCCCGTCCGGGGCGCTCGTCCAGGCCCTGTCCGACCTGTTCGGGGGGACGGCATGAACCGTAGCGGGACACCGGACCTCCTGGCCGTCTTCCAGCGGGAAGGCGTCTGCGACGCCTTCGATGCGGCCTTCGCCCGGATGCTGGCCCGACGGACCGGCTACGACGACCCCCCGGCCCTGCTCGGCGCGGCCCTCGCGTGCCGGTCCCCTCGACTCGGCCACGTCTGCCTGGACGTGTCGCTGGCCGGCTCCGTGTTGGGCGGCGAGGCCGCGCGCGACCTGCCCTGGCCCGACCCCCAGGCCTGGCTCGCCTCCCTGCGAGCCGCCCCCTTCGTCCGGGAGTCGGCGGACGGCGCGACTCCGCTGGTTCTGGACGGAACCAGACTTTATCTCGAACGATATTATCTAGAAGAAGGCGCGCTGGTCGAGCACGCCCTCGCCCGGCTCCCGGCGGCCGGGGCGGACAGCGGCGCGGAAGCGGACAACCCCGTCGAGGAGGCGGCCTCCCTCGCGCTTCGCGGCGGGCTGGTCCTCGTGTCGGGCGGACCCGGGACCGGCAAGACCACGGCCGCGGTGGGCATCCTCGGGGCCCTGGCCCGGGCCGGGCGCGACCCGGAGCGCTTCGCCCTGCTCGCCCCGACCGGGAAGGCCGCGGCCCGACTCGCCGAGGCCGTGCGGAAGGGCCTGCCGGAGCTCCCCCTCCCCGACGAGGTCCGCGACCGGTTCCCCCGCGAGGGCCGTACCCTCCACCGCGCGCTCGGCCTGGACCCGGACCGCCCCTTCGCCCCGCCCCGTCCCCTGGACGCCACGGCCGTGGTCGTGGACGAGGCCTCGATGATGGACCTCGTGGTCGCCGCGCGCCTGTTCCGGGCGGCGCCGCCGGACTGCCCGATCCTCCTGTTGGGGGACCCGCACCAGCTCGCATCGGTCGAGGCGGGAGCCGTGTTCGCGGACCTGTGCGAGGCAGCGCCCCTCGCGGGCGTCCGCGTGCACCTGCGCCGGACCTGGCGCTACGGGGGCGCCATCGCGGACCTCGCGGATGCCGTGGTCTTTGGGGACGAGGCACGGGTCCTTCTGGTCCTCGGCCGCGGGGACGCCTCGGTCGAGACCGATGACCCCGAGGTCGTCCCGGGGTGGCGGGGTCGTCTGCGCGAGCGGACGACCACGGGCCTCGCCCCGTTGGTCGCGGCCGTGAAGGCCGGGGACCCAGAGGCGGCCCTCCAGGCCCTGCGCGCGTTTCGCATCCTGTGCGCGGTCCGCAAGGGCCCCTTCGGGTGCGAATCGCTCGCCCGGCAGGCGACCGCATGGCTGTGGGGTCGCACGTCCGGCGAGTGGTTCCCGGGCCGGGCGGTCCTGGTCACGCAGAACGACCCGCAAACCGGCCTGTTCAACGGGGACACGGGCATCGCCATCGCGGGTCCCGAGGGCCTGCGCGTCTTCTTCGAGGGCAGCGAGCCCGACACGGTGCGCCCGTTTCCGCCCGGACGCCTGCCCGCCCACGAGGACGCGCTCGCCGTCACGATCCACAAGGCCCAGGGGTCCCAGTTCGACCGGGTCGCGGTGGTCCTGCCACCCGCACCCTCGCCCGTCCTGACCCGGGAACTCCTGTACACCGCCGTGACCCGGGCCCGGTCCGCGGTCACCCTCGTGGCCCGCCCGGACATCATCGCCCTCGCGGCCCGCCGCCCGACCCTGCGCGCCTCGGGCCTCCGC
>DYKK01000081.1 GCA_020722625.1 Anaeromyxobacter dehalogenans | reverse complement strand
CCTGGAGACGCGAGCACCGCTCGCGTCTGGACGCGCGAGCACTGCTCGCGCCGCCCGCGACCGATCCCCAAGTGAACCTCGGACTCCCTGGAGACGGAGTGATGGGAGATCAGGTTCAGGAGGCAGGGTCAGTGGACAGTGTCAGTGGCAGTAACAGTGTCAGTGCCAGTGCCGCGTTGGTCGCGATGAGCGGCGTATGACGACGAAGCCACGTCCACCGCGACACCGGACGCCGGATCCCGGACGCCCGCCACGACCGGCAATCGTGGCGGCGAAATCGCGGTGGGGGATCGCTCGGTCGCAATTTCCCCTTGCCTTCGTCCCCTGACCGGCTACAATCGGGTTCGGGAAGCCCCGCGGGGTCCGCAGGGAGCGGTGTTTGGTTGATTCCCTGGCATTGAAATCGGGAACCGTCCCTGTCCGTGGTGTGCAGGCCCGGCGGTCTCGCCGGGAAGCCTGAAGCGGCCAACAACGGCACCCACCTGGAGAGGCGAGGGTTTCGACAGCCGCTTCCCGCGGCCTCGCGGGGCTCCCGATCCCCCGGACACCCGCCGTCCGCCCACGTCCGCTTCCGCGTCGGTCGTCTCTCACCACGAACCCTGTGCTAGGATGCCGCCCCATGAACGGACGCGCGGCACGGGTCGGCGCGTTGATCGGGGTGGTCGCGGCCCTGGTCGTGGCGGGATGCGGGTCGCCGGACCTTGACCGGGACGGGGACGGAGCCCTGACCTGCGACGAGGTCCGGGCTTACGGACTCGCGCCGTTCGGCCCGCGCGAGCCGGACGACTCGCACTGTGCCCCCGTCGCGCGGTCGGGCGAGTAGGTGGAGACCCCAGTGGCGATCGGGACGCCGCCCGGGGAACAGGTCCGATGTCGTCAAACCGCCCGCAAGCCCCGGGCCGCGATGTCCGTGCGGAAGTGCATCCCGGGCCAGCGGAGGCGCGAGACCACGTGGTAGGCGCGGTCGCGGGCCTCGCGCAGGTCCGCGCCCGAGGCGGTGACCCCGAGGACCCGGCCCCCGGCGGTGACCACGCTCCCGCCCGGCCCCCGCGCCGTGCCCGCGTGGAACACGATGGCGTGGGGCACGCGGCTCGCCTCCTCCAGCCCCTCGATCACGTCGCCGGTCCGGGGCGAGCCGGGGTAGTTCTCGGCGGCGAGGACCACGCAGACCGCGGGCCGGGGGTCGAAGTCGGGCACGACCTCGCGCAGGCGGCCCTCCGCGGTCGCGGACAGGGCCTCCAGGAAGTCCCCGCGCCAGCGGAACAGGACGGGCTGCGTCTCGGGGTCCCCGAAGCGGGCGTTGAACTCGAGCACCCGCGGCCCGTCGCGCGTGAGCATCAGGCCCGCGTACAGCACGCCCCGGTACGCGATGCCGCGCCGGGACAACTCGCGCAGGGTGGGGTGGAGGATGCGCTCGAGGACGAGGCCTTCGGTCGCGGGGTCGAGGACCGCCGCGGGCGAGTACGCCCCCATCCCGCCCGTGTTGGGTCCCTGGTCGCCGTCGCGCACGCGCTTGTGGTCCTGGGACGTGGCGAGGGGCCGCACGGTCTCCCCGTCGCACAGGACCATGTAGGATGCCTCCTCGCCGTCGAGGCGCTCCTCGATCACGACCCGGCGGCCGGCCTCCCCGAGGTTGCGCCGGACCATCAGGGACTCGATGGCGGCGCGCGCCTCGTCGCGGTCCTTCGCGACCACGACCCCCTTGCCCGCCGCGAGCCCGTCCGCCTTGACCACCACGGGGCCGCGCCCGCGTTCCACAAATCGCAGGGCCGCGCCCGCGTCCTCGAACACCTCGGCCCGCGCGCAGGGGACGCCCGCGGCCTCCATGACCTCGTGCGCGAACGCCTTGCTTGCCTCGATGCGCGCGCCCGCCGCGGTCGGCCCGAAGGCCCGGACCCCGGCCTCGGCGAGCCGGTCCACGAGCCCGGCCGCGAGCGGGGCCTCGGGACCCACGACGACCAGGTCCACGCGGTGCGAGACCGCGGTCCGGACCACGGCGGCCACGTCCCCCGAGGCCACGTCCACAGGCCGCGCCACCGCGTCCGTGCCGGGATTGCCGCGCGTGATCAGGACCTCGACGCCGGGCGAGAACGCAAGGCGCCAGGCCAGGGCGTGCTCCCGTCCGCCCGTGCCCACGACCAGGACCTTCATCGCGACCCTCCGAGGTCCGGCCCGTGCCCTCTCAATGCCGGAAGTGCCGGCGGCCGGTGAAGACCATGGCGAGCCCCAGGCGGTTGCACGCCTCGATCACCTGCTCGTCGCGCAGGGACCCGCCCGGCTGGGCCACGGCCGTGGCCCCGGCCCCGGCCACCACCTCGACCCCGTCCGGGAAGGGGAAGAAGGCGTCCGACCCGACCACGGTCCCCTTCAGGTCGCCCTGGGCCTTCATGACCGCGACCCGTGCCGAGTCCACCCGACTCATCTGCCCGGCCCCGATCGCCGCGGTCCGGTCCGCCCGCGCGAACACGATCGCGTTGGACTTCACGTGCTTGGTCACCCGCCAGGCGAAGTCCAGGGCCGCCCATTCCTCGTCGGTCGGGGCGCGCATCGTGACCACGCGGCCCGCCCGCAACTCGTCGGCCCGGGGGTCCGCCTCCTGCACCAGGAAGCCTCCGGAGACCTGCTTCGCGACCAGGGCCGGCAGGGGCTCGAAGAACGCCTCACCCAGTTCCATCACGCGCAGGTTCTTCTTGCCCCGGAAGACCTCGAGCGCCCCGGGCGCCAGGCGCGGCGCGATCACCACCTCGTAGAAGTGCTCCGCCATGCGGGCGGCCAGGGCCTCGTCCACCTCGCGGTTGCAGGCCACGATGCCCCCGAAGGCCGAGACGGGGTCCGTGGAGAGGGCCTTCTCGTAGGCCGCGGCGAGCGACCCGCGGTCCGTCGCGGCCCCGCAGGGGTTGGTGTGCTTGATGATGGCGACGGCCGGGGCGTCGAATTCCCGCACGAGCCCCCAGGCCGCCTCCATGTCCACGAGGTTGTTGAACGACAGGGCCTTGCCCTGTCTCTGGTCCGCGCCGAGCAGGCCCGTGGTGGGTCCGGGCGGCAGATAGACCGCGGCCTTCTGGTGCGGGTTCTCGCCGTACCGGAGGTCGCGCGTCTTGACGCCGCCCGCCACGAACACGGGCGGCAGGGCCTCGCCCCCGAAGACGCGGGCGAAGTGGGCCGCCACGGCCGCGTCATAGGCCGCGGTCATCGCGAAGACCTTCACCAGGAGCCGGCGCCGCGTCTCGAGGGTCGTGTCCCCGGCCGCGCGGACCTCGTCCAGGACCGGGCCGTAGTCCGCGGGGTCCACGACCACGGTCACGCGCTCGTGGTTCTTCGCCGCGGCCCGGATCATCGTGGGGCCCCCGATGTCCACGTTCTCGACGGCCTCCTCGAGGCCGACACCGGCCCTCGACACCGTGGCCACGAACGGATACAGGTTGCACGCGACCAGGTCCACGCGGCCGATCCCGAGGTCCGAAAGCGTCTGGTCGTGCTCCGGGGTCGCCCTCGCCAGCACGCCGGCCAGGAGGGCCGGGTGCAGGGTCTTCACGCGCCCGTCCAGGCACTCCGGAAACCGCGTGACTTCCGAGACTTCGACCACGGGAACCCCCGCCTCGCGCAAGGTCCGGGCCGTGCCGCCGGTCGAGACGACCTCCCACCCGGCCTCCACGAGCCCCCGCGCGAACTCCACGACCCCGGTCTTGTCCGACACGCTGATGATCGCCCGTCTCTTCATGGCGCTTGCCCTTTCTCGACGAACGTGAGGTTGTCCACCAGGACCACGCCGCTCGCCTGGTCCTGGTCCTTGCGCCGGATGCGCAGGCCCACCTGCTTGCCCATCTTCCGATCGAAGCGGGGATGGAGGAGGTCGTCCAGGCGGGCCTCGTACCGCTTCCAGTCGGGTCCCGCGGTCCAGGCCGGCGTGGCCCCGACGTAGCCCTGGAGCGCCTGGGCGTAGGGGTCGAGTTCCACGATTTCGAGGATCACCCGATGGGGCCGGCCGTCGCCCGACTTCAGCAGGCCGACGACCCGATCGAACGGCCGGATATCGTAGGGTTCCGGCCTTCCCGCCGCGCCCTTCAGGTACTCGAAGGTCCCGCACTCCGAGTCGCCCATCGGCAGGGCGTACGTCACCTTCAGGACGCCGCCCGAGACCTCGACCCCGCACCGCCCGCCCTGGAACCCCCAGGTCCCCCAGGCCCCGCCGAAGCGGTTCCTGCGGGGATCGGCCGGGCTCTCGTAGTCGTTGAGGACGCGCCAGGACGGGGGGAGCGGGTCGGACCACACGGGGGCCTCGACGGGCCGCACGCGGGCGGCCTTGCGGGCCGTCACGACGCCGGCCCGGGCCGTCACGCGGGCCGTGACCACGACCTCGCCGCCCTCGCACGCCGCGTCCACGGTCGCGGTCGCGCGGCCCCGACCCGCCTCCCGGACCGAGACCTCGCACGCCTTCTGGCCCGGCGCGGTCCGGGACCACGCGGCGCTCCAGGTGACGCCCGCGCCGTTCTCGTCCGGGGTGAGGGTCGCGGTGAACGAGGCCTCGCGGCCGGCCGGGACCTCGTCCGGCCCCTCGATGCGGACCGCCGGGGGTTCCGGACGGCACGCAACCGAGGCCGACAGGACGCTCGAGACGGCGACGATCAGGCGGCGTGTCTTCACGGCGGCCGGGACCTCCCGATTGACCTTCCCCCGAGGGCGGTCCGATTATAGGGGGGGTGGCGGGGCGGAGAAAGGGAGAATCCGATGTCGTTCAAGAAGGTGCTTCTGCTGGTCCTGGACAGCGTGGGGTGCGGGGAGATGCCGGACGCGGACCGCTACGGGGACCGCGGGGCGAACACGCTCGCGAACACCGCGAGGGCGGTCGGGGGCCTGCGCCTTCCGCACCTCGGGCGCCTGGGTCTGGGCCGCGTCACGGACATCCTCGGGGTGCCCCCGGAACCGGCCCCCGATGGCCTGTTCGGGCGCATGGCCGAGGCCTCGCCCGGCAAGGACACGACCACGGGGCACTGGGAGATCGCGGGCGTGGTCCTCGACCGCCCCTTCGCGCTGTTCCCGGACGGGTTCCCCGAGGAAATCATCGCCGCGTTCCGGCGTCAGACCGGGCGGGACATCCTCGGGAACGTGGCCGCGAGCGGCACGGAGATCATCGAGCGCCTGGGGGAAGAGCACCAGCGCACGGGGCGCTGGATCGTCTATACGTCCGCGGACTCGGTCTTCCAGGTCGCGGCGCACGAGGAGACGGTCCCCCTCGACGAGTTGTACCGGGCCTGCGAGGCGGCCCGTCGCCTCCTGGACCCGCACCGGGTGGCGCGCGTGATCGCCAGGCCGTTCGTCGGGACGCCGGGTCGCTATCGCCGCACCTACAACCGCAGGGACTTCTCGATGGCCCCGGACCGCGAGACCGTGCTGGACCGACTGGTCGCGGCGGGCCTCCCGGTCGTCGGCATCGGGAAGATCCACGACATCTTCGCGGGGCGGGGCGTGACCACGGCGGTGCACACCGAGGGCAACGCGGACGGGCTCAAGCGCACCGAGGAGGCCCTGCGCGACCTGGACCGGGGCCTCGTCTTCACGAACCTCGTGGACTTCGACATGCTGTACGGCCACCGACGCGACCCGGTCGGATACGCCCGCGCGCTCGAGGAGGTGGACGCCTTCCTGCCGCGGCTCCTCGACGCGGCGGGGCGCGACACCCTGGTCGCGGTCACGGCCGACCACGGGTGCGACCCCACGGCGGCGTGGTCCACGGACCACACGCGCGAGTACGTGCCGCTCCTGGTCTGGCACGCGGGCATCCCGCGTGGGGGCGGGCGCGACCTCGGCACAAGGCCGTCCTTCGCCGACCTGGGCCGGGCCGTGGAGCGGGCCCTGGGTCTGCCGTCCGGCTCCGCGGCGTCCGTTTCCAATCCCCTGGAACTCTGGTAACTTCGGCCCGCCATGGGCGGACGCCACGCCGGAAAGGTCGCCTTCGCCAGGACCCGGGCCGGGGTCGTCGGGGGGGTCTTCCAGGACTGGGACGACACGCGGGGGCACGTGCTGCTCGCGGACGGGCGGCGCGAGGTCTGGACCGAGGACCGCCTGGTCTGGGTCAGCGACGCCCGCGTGCCCCAGCACTCGCCGGCCGCCGCGCGGGAGGCCCTCCTCGGGTTCTGCGAGCGCGTCCAGGAGGTCCCGGTGGACCTGGCGTCCCTGTGGGACCTCGTGGTCGGGGACGGCGGGGAGTGGTCGGTCGCGGACCTCGCGGACCTCGCGTTCCCGAAGCCCGGATGCGAGCACCGGGCCGCGCTGGCGTGCGCCCTGGCCGCGGACGAGGTCTTCTTCCGGGCCGGGTCGAAGGCGGGACACGTCACGCCGCACTCGCGGGAGGCCGTGGAGCAGGCCCGGATTCGCCGCCGGCGCGAGGAGCAGGAGGAGGCGCTCGTGGCCCGCGCGGGCGCGGCCGTCCAGGAGGCCCTCCGGGGCGCGCGGGAGGGCCGGACCGGTCCAGGTCCGGGGACGGGGGAGCCGGACGAGGGCGACGACCGCGTCCTGGCCCTGGGCGTCGAGTGGCTCAAGACCCTGGTCGTGGAGGGGGACGGGGAGCGCGCCGGGGCGCGCGGGGCCCGCGTGGTCCACGCGGTCGTCGGGGAGGACGTGCGAGACCCGGTCCCCCACGCCTTCGATCTGCTGGTGAGGCTCGGCGTCTTCCACGAGGACGAGGTCCTCGGGCTTCACCGGCACCGGATCGCCGTGGACTTCCCGCCGGAGGTCGAGGACGAGGCCGCGAGGATCGTCGCGTCGTTTTCCGGCGCGTGCGGGGAGGGGGACCGGCCCGTGCTCGCGCCGGACGGGCGGCCGGGTCCCCTGGCCGTGGACGACCCCTGGACCACCGACGTGGACGACGCCCTGTGGGTCGAGGCGGGGGGGACCGCCGAGCCGGGCGGCCCCGTGCGGGTCCACGTCCTGATCGCGGACCCCTCCTGCGGCATTCCCATCGGCTCCGCCGTGGCGGCCGAGGGGATGGCGCGGGCCGCCACGCTGTATCTTCCCGACCGGAAGGTCCCGATGTTCCCACGCATCCTGTCCGAGGAGGCGTTCTCGCTGGTCCCGGGGGCACGACGCCCCATGATGGACTTCTGCGGCGACTTCGACGCCGAGGGGAACCTGCTGGAGTTCCGGATCGTCCCGGTCTGGGCCGTCCTGGACCGGCGCCTGACCTATGACGAGGTGGATGCCCTGCTCGCGGACCCCGCGGACCCCGGCCCCGTCGGACCGGTCTTCAGGACCCTGGCCCGCCTGGCCGCGACCCTGCGGCGCCGCCGCGAGGAGGCCGGGGCGGTGCTCGTGGACCGGGACGACGTCTCGGTGCGCGTCGTGGACGGGGAGGTCCGCGTGCGTCGCCTGCGCGGCGACTCCCCGGCACGGCGGCTCGTGGCCGAGTTCATGGTCTTCGCCTGCACCCAGGCCGGACGGTTCGCCAGGGAGCACGGCGTCCCGGTCGTCTATCGCCGCCAGGGCCCGCCGGACCGACCCCTCCCGGCGGACCTCGCGCCCGGGTCCAAGGCCTGGGCCTATCGGGTGGTCCGCGCGTTGAGGCGGGCCGAGTTGAGCGTGCACCCCGAGCCCCACTTCGGCCTCGGGGTCACCGGGTACACGCAGGTCACGTCGCCCCTGCGCCGGTTCCAGGACTTCATCGTCCACGCGCAGTTGAAGGGGTTCCTGCGCGACGGGCGCGCCCCGCTGGACTCGGACCGGATCCTCGCGATGTTCGGGGACCTGGAGGGCCGCGCGGAGGCGAGGGTCCAGGTCGAGAGGGAAGCACGAAGATATTATATTCTGAAATATCTGACGTCGTTCGAGGGCGCGGACGTCGCGGGGGAGGTGGTCGCGACCCAGGGGAACCGGGCGGTCGTGGAGTTGAGCGACACCGGCCTCGAGGTGTGGCTGAACGGCGCCGGGCATCTGCCGCTCGGGAGCGAGGTCCGGCTCCGGGTCCTGGAGGTCCATCCCCGCCGGGACCGGATCGCGGTCCGGCTGGCATGAGACTGTCCGACCATCCCTACGCACCGTTCCTCCATCGTGTCCGCTCGCCGTCCCGCTACGTGGGGGGGGAGTTCGGCGCCCCGGTCCAGGACCCCTCCCGGTGCCTGGCCTCGATGGTCCTCGTCTTCCCCGACGCCTACGAGGTCGGGATGTCCCACCTGGGGTCCCAGGTCCTGATGGACGTGGTCGCCCGGGAACCCGACCTGTGCCTGGAGCGCTGCTTCGCGCCCTGGCCCGACCTCGAGGCCGAGTTGCGGGCGCGGGGGCTTCCCCTGGTCACCCTCGAGACCTTCTCGCCGTTGCGCAACTTCGATGTCGTGGGCTTCTCGCTCCAGCACGAGTTGTCGTACACGAACGTCCTGAACGTCCTGGACCTGTCCGGCATCCCCCTGCGGGCCGCGGCGCGGTCCGACGCCGACCCGGTCGTGCTGGGCGGCGGGCCGTGCGCCACGCACCCCGCCCCGGTCGCGCCGTTCTTCGACGCCTTCTTCGTCGGGGAGGCCGAGGACGCCCTGCCGGGGCTCCTGCGGGAGGTGGGGGGCCTGCGTCGCGCCGGGGCGCCGCGGGATCGCGTGTTGCGGGCCCTGGCCACCCGCCCCGGGGTCCTGGTCCCGTCGCTGCGCCGGCTCGTCCCGGACGGCCGCACCGGGTTCCTGGTCCCGGACCTCTCGGATGGACCTCCCCCGACCCGGCGCCAGGTCATCGCGGACCTGGACCGCGTCCCCGTGCCCGTGGGCGCTCCCATGCCGTGGTCCCGCGCGGTGTTCGACCGCGCCTCCATCGAGATCGCCCGCGGCTGCACCGAGGGGTGCCGCTTCTGCGAGGCCGGGTACACCTACCGCCCGCTCCGGGAGCGCTCCGTCGCGGCCCTCGTGCGCCAGGTGGTGCGGGGCGTGGACCACAGCGGCCTGGATGAGGTCTCCCTGTGCGCCCTGTCCCCGGCGGACTCGCCCGTGCTCGGCCCGCTCGTGCGGCTGCTGTCCGGGGCCCTGACCCCCCGGGGCGTGACCCTGTCCGTGTCCTCGCTGCGGGCGTACGGGGTCTCCGACGAGGTCCTGCGCGACCTGCGCCGGGTGCGGGCCGCGGGCCTGACGCTCGCGCCCGAGGCCGGGTCGGAGCGCCTGCGCGACGTGATCAACAAGAACGTGCGGGACGAGGACCTGCTCGCGGCCGCGCAGCGGGCCTTCGCGGCCGGTTGGCACCGCCTGAAACTCTATTTCATGATCGGGCTTCCCACCGAGACGGACGACGACGTCCGTGCGATCGCGCGTCTGGCGCGCGCGGTCCAGCGCATCGGGCGGTCCCACACCTCGCGCGCCCGGGTCACGGCGTCGGTCGGCGTCTTCGTCCCGCGTCCCCACACCCCGTTCCAGTGGGAGGGGATGGCCGAGGACGAGGTCCTGGCCGGCCGGGAGGCCCTGTTGCGCGCGGAACTTCGCGGGTCCCGTGTGGACCTGAAGGTCGCGGACCGCGGGTTCGCGCGGCTCGAGTGCGCGATGGCCCGGGGGGACGCGCAGGTCGCGGACGTGATCGAGGCGGCCTTCCGGCGGGGGTGCCGCTTCGACTCCTGGGACGACCTGTTCCGGCGTGAGGGTTGGGCCGAGGCGTTCGCCGCCGCGGGCGTGGACCCCGAGGCCTACGCGAGGCCCATTCCCCTGGACGCGGGCCTGCCGTGGGACGACGTGGACGTCCTGGTCCGGCGCGACTTCTTGCGCAGGGAGCGCGAGCGCGCGTACCGGGGCGCCCCGCTGCCGCCGTGCGAGAAGCCGCCGGTCCGCAGGTCGCCCGCCGCGGGCGAGGGCGGGCCGTCACCGGAAGGCCCCCGCGCCGCCCCCCGGCGACCCGGTCCGGGGGACTACGAGTCGGCGCGGACCGTGATCTGTTACCGGTGCGGGGCGCCGTGCGACCCAAAGGCCATCGCGGAGGGCCGGTCCCGGATCGTCCGCGAGGCGGAAGGGATGATCGCATCCGACGCGGGCGCCCGCGGGATGGCGGCGGCGTCCGGCGAGGCCTCCCGGGGCGTCACCGAGGAACCCTCGTTCTGGCACCTCGTGTTCACCAAGGTCGGACGCGCGGCGTGGCTTTCGCAGAAGGACCTGGTGGCCCACCTCCCTCGCATCCTGCGCCGGGCGGGGCTTCGCCTGGACCTCTCGCGGGGTTTCCATCCCCTGCCGCGCCTGTCGTACCGGCCTCCCATGCCGGTCGGGTACCAGGGCGTGGGCGAGTGGGTGGTGGCCGCGGTGTTTCTTCCGGAGGGAGTCGCCCCGGACCTCGGGGCCTTGAACCGGGCGAGCGTCGAGGGGATCGAGTTCCTGAGGGCCGTGCGCCTCCCCGCGCGCCGCCTGAGGCCCGGTCCCACCCGCTACGTCTTCCGGTCGGACCGCCGGCCCGGGGACCTGGACCTTCCGGGGTGGCTACGCGCCCGCGAGGCCGAAGACCCGGGTCCGCGGGTCGCGGCGTGCCTGGACCCGGCGCGCGGCGCGCACCTGGTCGAGGTGGACTGGCCCGACACCGGCCGCCCGCCCCTGCCCCTGCACGACCTCCTCGCGCAAGCCACCGGCGCGGCCTACACCCCCTACGACTTCGTCCGCCTCTACGACGACCCCCTCGCGAACCCCCCGGCCGCATCGCCGAAACGCGACGTTGTCGCGTGATCGCCTTCCGGCGCATCCTCTCCCGCTCGGGCGCTTCGGCTCCCTGCACGGGGGTCCGGGGTCCGGGACCCGGGGTCGCGGTGGACGTGGCTTCGTCGTCACGCGCCGTCCCCGCGTCCAACGGGGCACTGTCACTGACACTGATACTGTTCCTGAACCTGTCCACTGCCACTGCGTCTGGCGTCCGGCATCCGGCATCCGGGGTCCGGGGGTCGCGGCGAACGTGGCTGCGTCATCAACGCCCCGCACCCCGCGTCCAACGGGGCACTGTCACTGTCACTGACACTGTCGCCTGTCACGGACCCTGTCCACTGAACCTGTCCTTACTTCGATCCGACGTCTCAAACTCGGCAGCTCGACGGAACGCCCTTCATGGGCGGGATTGGTCGTTTCGTGACGTGCCGCGAATTGGAATTCGCGGCCCCAGCATCGTTGGGGGTGGTCGCTTCGCGACGTGCCGCCCGCCCCCTGGCGGTCCTGGAGGCGCGATTTGCAATCGCGCCGGCTGCGCGGCCTCCGAGCCGCGCCCCTCACGGACCATCGTGACTTGTCACGGCCGCGTGGCCTCCGCGACTTGCCCCGGTCGCGGATCCAGGG
>DYKK01000080.1:7661-11333 GCA_020722625.1 Anaeromyxobacter dehalogenans | reverse complement strand
CCACGTCGGACGCGGGGCCGGGGCGCCGCGGCGGATCCAGCGGCCTCTGCGTGTCCTTGTTTTTCAGCAGCCTCTGCCACGTTGGACGCTGGGTACGGGGCGTTGACGATGGGTGCACGTGCCCCGCGACCCCGGATCCCGGAACCCGGATGCCGGATCCCGGTGCCGGTGCCGTACTTGACATGAGGAATCCCGGTGTCTATATGACCCTCTCGTGGTTCTGGACCACACACAATGACGCGAGGAATTCGACAGGTCGTCGGGGTGCTCGGGGTCCTGGTCCTGTGCGCCCACGTGGGCGTGGGCCATGCCCACGACGACTCGGGTTCCCCGCAGGTTCCGGTTCAGAACCACGAGGCGAACTGTCCGATCCACAACGGATTCGTTGAGGTTGCGGGCCTCCAGGACTTCTCCGCGCCGACCGCTCCGGTCCCGGAGAGGATTGTCCCGGACG
This sequence comes from Anaeromyxobacter dehalogenans, assembly GCA_020722625.1. Classification (GTDB taxonomy): domain Bacteria; phylum Myxococcota_A; class UBA9042; order DTJE01; family DTJE01; genus DYKK01. The sequence goes on along the minus strand of DYKK01000080.1, from coordinate 10,879 downwards.
CGGGAGACCCGTTGCCGCGTCCAACCCCTGCCCTCCCCTCTCGCCCGCGGGCTCCCCCGTCCTTCTGACAAGAACCGAGCGGGATCGGCGGTCACCCTGCGGCCTCGCCGAAGAGGGACCGCCGGCGTCTCGATTCTCTTGTGATGAGGAGGGGTTATATGACAAGTTCCAGACCATATCTGGTTCTGTTTCTATTCACAGTTTCGACCTGGGAGGCCTCGGCCCAGGTCGCCCCGTTGGGGGCGTCGTCCTTCGGCCTCCAGGACCGATCCTCCGGCTTCGGGCTCACGCGCGACTACAACCCGGCCATCGGCGCGAACCTGCTCTTGGGCGCCGAGTACCTGTCCCGCGACGCCTCGGGACTCGGCTGGCCCCACGCGGTCGAGCACGGCGCGGGAGAAACCGGGATCCTGTTCCAGGAGGCCGAGGTGGGCCTGGCCGCGGCCGTGGACCCCTATTTCCGGGGCGACGTGATCATCGCCCTGCACCGGCACAAGGACGAGTTCCACGTCGAGGTCGAGGAAGGGTACGTGACGACCCTGTCCCTCCCTCGCGTGACCCTGCGCGGCGGGAAGTTCTACCTGCCGTTCGGACGCCACAACGTGCTGCACACCCACGCCTTCCCGTTCGTGGATGCGCCGCTGACGAACGTTGTGTTCTTCGGGCACGAGGGCCTGAACGAGGCCGCGGTCGAGGCCGCGGTCCTGCTCCCCCTGCCCTGGTTCGTCGAGGCGTCGGCCTGGGCCGCGAACGGGGACAACGAGATCCTGTTCCACGCCCCGAAAGGGCGGGACCTGGCGTACGGGGGACGCCTGCACACCCTGGTCGAGTTCGGCGAGTCGGTCACGGCCGAGGTCGGGGGGAGTTACGCGGGCGGCCGCAACGTGGCCGAGGGATGGACCCACGTGTTCGGTGGGGACCTGACCCTGCGCTGGAGGCCGGCGTCGAGGGAACGGTACAACCAGTTGATCTGGCAGTCCGAGTACGTCCAGGTCCGACGGACGGGCCCCCGGCCGGTCGCACCCGCAGAGGCCGCCATGGCGTCGCAGGCGACGCTGGCGTCCGGCATGGGCGGTTTCTACAGTTTCGTCGCGGCCCAGGTGGCGCAGCAGTGGTGGGTGCAGGCCCGGTTCGACGCCTTGGGCTACCCCCGCGGAGACGGGGGAAGCCGGCTCCACCGGGCCAGCGGATTGCTGGCGTTCGTCCCGACCGAGTTCTCCGCCATCCGGCTACAATACAGTTATTTCCATGAAGGACATGTTCATCAGGTCCTGTTTCAGGTCAATGTGACCATGGGCGCCCATCCGGCGCACGGTTACTGAAAGGAGGCCGTCATGAAACGAATCGCCATCGTGTTGCTGTCCCTTGCCGGGCTGGCCGCGGGCATGGAGGGCAAGGCCCAGGCGAGGCTTCGCGTGGTCTCGACCGTCGAGGACCTCGCGTACTTCGCGCGCGCGATCGGCGGGGACGCCGCCGACGTCCAGTCCATCCTCAAGGGATACCAGGACCCTCACTTCGCGGCGGCCCGGCCGTCCTACATGGTCACGGTCAGCCGCGCGGACCTGGTCCTGTCCGTGGGCCTCGACCTCGAGATCGGATGGCTCCCGTTGGTCCTCCAAGGGGCGCGCAACCCGGACGTGTTGCCGGGCAATTCCGGATTCCTGGACTGCTCGCAGTTCATCACCCCGATCGAGGTCCCGCCAGCCGGCGCGGACCGGAGCAAGGGGGACCTGCACCCGAAGGGAAACCCGCACTACTGGCTGGACCCGGAGAATGCGCTGGCCGTGGCCCGTGGCATCGCTGCGCGGATGGGCCAACTGGACCCGGCGAGCACCTCGGTCTTCCAGGGCGGGCTTGCTCGGCTGGAAGCCGAGATTGCGTCGGCCCGGGACGAGGTCCGCACGATGCTGCAAGGGGTCGATCCCCCGGCCATCGTGACGTACCACGTCACCTTTTCGTACTTCTTCGATCGCTTCGGCCTGCGCGCGACCGCCTACATCGAGCCCAAGCCCGGCATCCCCCCGACTCCCTCGCACGTCGCGACCCTGAACGAGACGCTCGCCCGGCTCCCCCGCCCTCCCCTGTTCCTGGTCGAGCCGTACTATGACCCGGACATCCCGAGGGAGATGGCCGAGCGGACCCGCGGGCGGGCCGTGATCGTGCCCTCCTCCGTGGGCGGAATCGCCGGCGCGGACTCGTACCGGGCGGTCCTGACCGCCGTCGCGCGGGCCATCGCGGGGAAATGACATGGACGAACGCGCCCTCGCCTTCCTGGTGGTCCCCTTCGCCGTGACCCTGATCCTGTCCGGGATCCACGTCTATCTGGGACTGCACGTCCTGTCGCGGGGCATCATTTTCGTGGACCTCGCCCTGGCCCAGGTCGCGGCCCTGGGGACCACGGTGGCCTTCCTGTTCGGGCACGAGGTCGAGGGCGCCGCGGCCTACGCCTACGCCCTGGCGTTCACCCTGGCCGGGGCCGTGCTCTTCTCGGCCACGCGCCGCCTCGCCACGCGCGTCCCCCAGGAAGCCCTCATCGGGATCGTCTATGTGGTGGCGTCCGCCGCGATGATCCTGGCCGTGGACCGCGCGCCGCACGGAGCCGAGCACATCAAGGCCCTCCTCGTGCGCGACATCCTGTGGGTCCAGGACTGGGCCGTGGCCGCAAAACTCGCGGCGATCTACGCGGGGGTCGGGGCGTTCCACTGGGTCTTCCGGCGCCGGTTCCTCGACGCGACCTTCCGACCGGAGGGCCTGGGCCGGCGGGCACTGTTCCTGTGGGACCTCCTGTTCTACGCGACCTTCGGGGTGGTCGTGACCTCGTCGGTCCAGGTCGCCGGGGTGCTCCTGGTCTTTTCGTACCTGATGATCCCCTCGGTCATGGCGGCCCTGCTCGCGCAATCCGTCGGGGCCCGCCTGGCCATCGGGTGGGCCGCGGCGTTCCTCGCGAGCGTCGCGGGTCTCGGGGCCTCCTTCCGGTGGGACCTGCCCACGGGGGCCACGTTGATCGTGACCTTCGGCGCGGCCCTGGTCCTGGTGGGTGGAATTCGCGTCGCCGTCACGCTCCGCTCACCGCGTCCAACGTAGCCCTGACACTGTCACTGACCCTGACAACTGTCCCGGCCACTGTTCCAGGGGTCCGGGATCCGGGGTCCCGGCGTACCTGGATTAGCCGCAATGCCCCGTCCCCCGCGTCCAACGTGGCCCTGACACTGTCACTG
>DYKK01000080.1:0-7561 GCA_020722625.1 Anaeromyxobacter dehalogenans | reverse complement strand
CTGTCACTGCCACTGTCCCCTGACCCTGTCCCTCCCCCTCCGTCGTCCAACGCCCCCGGGGCTGTGCGGCTGGATCTGGTGGCGACGTGTTCCAAGGTCCGGGGCGGCGCACGGGGCCGTCACGACGCGGGCGAAGGGGCGCCGCACGAGGCCAGGACCTCGTCCACCTCGTGGCCGTCCAGGGTTTCCTTCTCGAGCAGGCGGCGGGCCAGGCAGCGCAGGGCTTCCAGCCGGTCGCGCAGGACCTCGGTGGCCCGGTCGTGGGCCTCGAGCAGCAGGCGCTTGATCTCGCGGTCCACCCGGCGCGACGACGCCTCGCTCACGTCGCGCTGGGTGGCGAGTTCCCTCCCGAGGAAGACCATCTCCTCCCGGGCATCCAGCTGGATCGGTCCCAGGATGGACATCCCCCACTGGGCGACCATCTTGCGGGCGAGTTCCGTGGCCATCTTGATGTCCTGGCCGGCCCCGGTCGTCTCCTGACCGAAGACCAGGAGTTCCGCGGCCCGCCCCCCCATCGCGATGGCGAGGCGCTTCATCAGGAACTCGCGTGACAGGGTGTAGCGGTCCTCCTCGGGCAGTTGCTGCGTCATCCCGAGCGACAGCCCCCGCGGGATGATGGTCACCTTGTGCACGGGGTCGGTCCCGGGCAGGGATCGGGCCACGATGGCGTGCCCGGCCTCGTGGTAGGCGGTCAGTTCGCGCTCGTGCTCGGACATGACGGTCCCCTTGCGGGCCGTGCCCATCAGGACCTTGTCCTTGGCCTCCTCGAAGTCCTCCATGGCCACGCGGTCCTTGCCCTTGCGCGCCGCGAGGAGGGCCGCCTCGTTGACCATGTTCTCGAGGTCGGCGCCCACGAACCCGGGCGTCCCCCGCGCCAGGACCGAGAGGTCCACGTCGTCGGCGAGCGGGACCTTCTTCGTGTGCACCCCGAGGATCGCCTCGCGCCCGTGCAGGTCCGGGCTCGGGACCACCACGCGCCGATCGAAGCGCCCGGGCCGCAACAGGGCCGGGTCCAGGACGTCCGGGCGGTTGGTCGCGGCCATGATGATCACGCCCTGGTTGGGCTCGAAGCCGTCCATCTCGACCAGCAACTGGTTCAGGGTCTGCTCGCGCTCGTCGTGCCCCCCGCCGAGCCCGGCCCCGCGCTGGCGTCCCACCGCGTCAATCTCGTCAATGAACACGATGCACGGGGCGCGCTTCTTGGCCTGCTCGAAGAGGTCGCGCACGCGCGAGGCCCCGACCCCGACGAACATCTCGACGAAGTCGGAACCCGAGATGGACAGGAACGGGACCCCGGCCTCGCCCGCCACGCCCCGCGCCAGGAGGGTCTTGCCCGTGCCGGGCGGCCCCATCAGCAGGACCCCCTTCGGGATGCGCCCCCCGAGCCGGGTGAAGCGCTGCGGGTCGCGCAGGAACTCGATGATCTCGCCCAGTTCCTCCTTGGCCTCGTCAATCCCCGCGATGTCCGCGAAGGTGACCTTGGGTCCTCCCTCGCTCAGGATGCGGTGGCGGCTCTTCCCGAACGAGAACACCTTGCCGCCCGACCCCTGGGCCTGCCGGAGGAACAGGAAGAACAGGAACACGAAGAACAGCATGGGGAGCCACCCGGACAGGATGGACACCCACACGCCGGAGGTGTCCGTCTCGTACCGGATGTCCACGCCCTTCGCGATCAGGTCCTTCTGGAAGTCCTTGATGTCCCCGGTGGTCTTGAAGCGCGTCCCGTCCGCGAACTCCCCCTCCAGTTGCTCGCCCATGACCACGACCTTTGCGACCTCCCCGGGGCCCTGGGCGGGGAGGGCCCGCCGCACGAACTCGGAGAAGCCGATCTCCTTGCGGTCGGGACGGCCCCTCACGGCCGTGAAGATGACCAGGAAGAGCCCCAGGAACAACAGCCACACGAGAACGGTCTTCAGACCCGGTTTCAACGGTCACCCCCAGACTCGCGGCCGCCCTTGCTGCGGCGGCGTATGGTAATCATCCGCGGCCTCCCTGGCAAATCAGACGGGGACCACCTGCGTGCCCGCGCGACCTTCCAGCGCGCCGTCCAGGTGCTCGGGCGACGTGATGACCGCCCGGCGGCCCCCGCCGCGAAGGAACCGAAGGATCGCCTCGACCTTCGGGGCCATGCTCCCCGCCGCGAAGTGGCCCTCCTCCGCGTACCGCGCCATCTCGGAGGCCGTGACCCGCCTCAGGAGGCGCTGGTCCGGCCGCCCGAAGTGCACGTAGGCCCCCGGGACCGCGGTCGAGATGACGAAGGTCGAGACCCCGAGGGCGTTCGCGAGCAGCGCCGACGCGAGGTCCTTGTCAATCACCGCGTCCACGCCCCGCAGGGCCCCGGTGTCCGGGTCGCGGACCACCGGGATCCCCCCTCCCCCCGCCGCGATCACCATGGCCCCGAGGTCCATCAGGCCCCGGATGAGCGGCACCTCCACGATGTCCAGCGGCCTCGGCGACGGGACGACCCGGCGGAAGCCCCGGTGGGCGTCCTCCATCATGACCCAGCCCCGCTCGCGCCGTGCCCGCTCGGCGTCTTCGCGCGAGTAGAACAGCCCGATGGGCTTTGACGGGTTCTGGAACGACGGGTCCTCGGCGTCCACCACGCATTGCGTGACCACCGTGACCACGTCGGCACGAACCCCCCGCTCCAGCAGGGCGTTGCGCAGCGTCTGCTGGAGGTGATACCCGATCGCCCCCTGCGTGTCCGCCACGCAACTCACGAGCGGCACCTCGTGGATCGCGTGCCTCGAGATCTCGGACCGCAGCAGGATGAACCCGACCTGGGGCCCGTTTCCGTGCGTGACCACGACCTGGAACCCCCGCGCGACCACGTCCGCGATCCGGCGCGTCGTGTCCGCCGCGGCCTCGTACTGGTCCGCCACGGACTGCCGGTTCTGGTCGCGGATCAGCGAGTTCCCGCCGATGGCGATCAGGACCCGGCGGTCCGGGTCGGCCCCGAAAGCCCCCGCGCCGGGGGTCGCGCACGCCTGCTTGCGGCCGTTCACGTCAGAACTCCAGGGTCTCCATGTCCTCGTGCCGGATCACGTCCGACGCGGTCAGTCGCGGCGGATCCGGTCGGGGGGGGTGCCGAGTCGAGGGCAGGCCCAGACAGACGAGCATGACCGGGATCAGGGAGTCCGAGATGTGGAAGTTCCCGCGGAGGGCCGCCTCGTCGAACCGGAAGATCGGGGCCGTGGCGATCCCGCGCTCCGTGGCCAGCAGGATCAGGTTCATCGCGACGAAGCAGGGACCCCGCAGGGCGAGCAGGGCCCGCTCCCACGGCCTTCCCTCGTAGAGGTCGCGCCAGGCCGCCTCCATCGCGCGCGCCTCGTCCTCGGTCATCAGGCCGTCCCGGATCCGCCCTCCGAGGAGCGACCGCGCGTTCTCCCAGGCACGACTGTCCCCGCACACCACGATCACGGCCGCGGCTTCGCGCACGCGCGGGTCCCGGAAGGCGCACTCGTACAGCGTCTCCCTGCGGGCGCGGTCTCGCACCACGAGGAAGCGCCAGGGCTGGAGGTCGTCCTCCGAGGGGGCCTGACAGGCCTCCAGGATCAGGGCCTCGATGGCCTCGCGCGACAGGAGCAGGCCGTCCGGCTCGAACCGCTGGGGCGTCCTCCTCCGCGCGATCGCGTCACGCACGTTCATGATGTCTTCCCGTCATTCCGCGATCCTCACCTGATTCTTGCCCGATTTCTTGCCCTCGTACATCGCGCGGTCCACGGTCTCGAGGACCTCGTCGAGTGCCCGGCCGGCCTCGTGCACCATCACGAGGCCGAACGTCGCGGTGACCCTCACCGGTCCGGCGCTTCCCGCGGGGAACGAGAGGTCGTGGATGCTCGCTCGCAACCGCTCGACGATGCCCAGCGCCACGTCGCGCTCGATGCCGCGCAGGATGACCACGAACTCCTCGCCGCCGTAGCGGGCCGCCGTGTCGTACGGACGCAGGCCGCGCATCAGGACCTTCGCCACCCCCTGGAGCACGACGTCCCCGACCTTGTGGCCGAATGTGTCGTTCACCGCCTTGAAGTCGTCGAGGTCCAGCATGGCCACGGCGAACGGCTCCCCGTCCCTCTTGAGGTGCTCCATCGCCTGGTGAAGCCCCTCGATGAAGAAGCCCCGGTTGAACAGCCCGGTGAGCGGGTCCCGTAGGGCGTTCGCCGACACGCGCTCCAGGTCCGCCCGCAACCGGCGCAGGGACCGGTCGGACTCCCGGACCGTCTTGCGATGCACGACCAGGAGGCACAGGAACCAGGCGCCCGTCGCCAGGACCCCGATGGACTGGGCGAGCCCCGCCCACAGGAGCCCCGCGTCCGCCGCGGCCATCAGCGGCACCAGGAGGCCGCTCGCCCCGTACGCCAGGGCCAGGACCCCGCCCAGGGATCGCGGGACCCGGGGACCGGGAGGCCTCGTCGCGGCCAGGTGTCCGGCCGCGGAGCCCAGCGAGACGAGCGCCGCGAATCCCACCAGCGCGGGAAAGGCCCACCGGATCGCGATCTCGTCGAGGGCCACGTCCCCGCCGGTCACCTCATGACCCACCCACCCGTTCTCCCCGACCACCGTGGGGAGCGCCGTGAAGGGGAGGAACGCGGGCGTGAAGGCGAACACGGCCATCAGAAGCGTGACCAGCAGGACCCCGACGTTCAGGACGCCGGCCTCGACCCCGGAGGCGAGTGCTTGGGCCATCAGCGGGCCGAGGGCCGCGGCCATGGCCCACAGGACGTAGTGCGTCCGGAAACAGCAATCGCCGAGCAGATCGAGACCGTGCAGGGCCGAGAAGAACGCGAGCGCCCTCAGGACGGCCCCGATCCCGACCAGGATTCCGGCGGCCGCGAAGACCCGCAACGGGTTCCGGTCGTGAACCGAGGGGGCGAGGACGAGGAGGTTCGCGCACGTCGCGAGGAGCGCGCCCGCAAGGCCCGCGAGGACCACTTCCGACAGTCCGTGCACCGCCGATGACCCCTCCGCAGGAGGGTTGCCGCGCCCGCCGGCCCTACAACAGGTTCGCCGCCAGTTCCGCCAGTTGCGAGCGCTCGCCCTTCGTCAAGGTCACGGTCGCCGCAATGCCTTCATTGCGAAACTTTTCCGCGATATAGATGAGGCCGTTGTTCACCGAGTCCACGTACGGGTTGTCGATCTGGTACGGGTCGCCCGTCAGGACGATCTTCGTCCCGTGCCCGACGCGCGTGATGATGGTCTTGACCTCGTGCGGGGTCAGGTTCTGAGCCTCGTCCACGATCATGAACTGGTTCGGGATCGAGCGCCCCCGGATGTAGGTCAGGGGCTCGACCTCCATCAGTCCCATCTCGAGCAGTTCGTGGTACGAGCGGCCGCCGCGCCTGTCGGGGCGAGACAGGCCCATCAGGAACTCGACGTTGTCGTGGATCGGCTGCATCCAGGGGTTCAGTTTCTCCTCGACGTCGCCCGGGAGGTACCCGATGTCGCGGCCCAGCGGGAAGATCGGGCGCGACACGAGGAGCCGCACGAAGGTCTGCTCCTCCGCGACCTTCTGGAGCCCCGCGGCGATCGCGAGCAGCGTCTTCCCGGTCCCGGCCTTGCCCACCAGCGTCACGAGGCTGATCTCGTCGCGCAGCAGGGCGTCGAGGGCGAAGTGCTGCTCCTTGTTGCGCGGGCGGATGCCCCAGACGGGGTCCTTCAGGTCCAGGATGCGCTGGATCTTCGACTCCTTCTTGACCACCCGCGCGAGCACCGACTGCGACGGGTTCGCGGCGCTGCGGACCACGAGGTACTGGTTCTCGTTGAGGTTCGAGTCCTCCGGCATGGGGACGGCCCCCCCGGGCTTGAACAGGTCCGCGATCTGGGCGGCATCCAGGAAGACCTCGCCGGTCCCGGTGTACAACTCGGACACGTCCTTGCGCTGGCGGTCGTAGTCCACGGCGCGCAGGCCCAGCGCCTCGGCCCGGATGCGAAGGTTCGTGTCCTTCGTGACGAAGACGACCGGGGTGTCGGGCTGGGCCCTGGCGACCTCCAGCGCGGTTCCCATGATCAGGCGGTCCATGAGGTGGCTGATCGAGAGGTCCTTGTGATAGGGGGCCATCTCGCGCCCGTGGTTCCCCGAGGCGAACAGGACGAACAGCCGGCCGCCGTCCGGGAGGGGCACGCCCTCCCGGAGGTTCCCGCGGACCCGGTAGCCGTCAATGATGCGCGAGACCTGGCGGGCGTTCTGCCCCAGTTCCGACAGGTCCTTCTTGAACTGGTCTATCTCCTCGATGACGTAGATCGGGATGCAGACGTTGTTGTCCGCGAAGCCCAGGATGGCGTTGGGGTCGTGCAGCAGAACATTGGTGTCCAGCACGAAGTTCTTGACCATGGTTCCCTCAATCCTGTTTCGAGCAGCCGTAGCGAATGCGAAAGGGGGCCTGAACGTCTCGCGTCCCCTGGAGAAGCCGCGTCGGGAGGATACCCGGCCTCACCTCGAACTCGTGGGGTCCCCTGGGCAGGTCCAGGGTCGTGGCCCGACCCGGCAGCAGTCCGACCCGAGGCCAGCCGTCCACCCAGAGGGTCAGGGGGCCGGGCGACGGGCACGAATCGGTCGCGTTCTCGAAGACGACGGCCACGCCGCCCTTGCGCGAGGCGAAGTCGGGATCGGTGCATCCGTAATAGAGGGTCCCCCCGAACTCGCCGCCGGCCACGTGGCGGACCAGGAGTCGCCGATGGTCGGGGACCGAGGCCACTTCGAGGAGGAATCCGCTCGACGGGACCCGAGCGACGACCTCTTTGGCCGGCGGGACCGTGGCTGCCGGCGAACCGTTCGCGAGGAAGACCACGGTTCGAGGGTCGCCGCAGTCCCCGGTGGTGTTCGCGAACCGCACCCCCCGGGTCGCCGCGGCGGCCGGCGGGTCGGCCGACCCCGTGGCGGGGGTGTCCGGTATCGGGGGGCACCCGAACGACCACGAGAAGCCCTCCCCCTCGACCACCACGAGGGGGGACTCGACGGGAGCGCCGTCGCGGGCCTGGACCGTCGCCTGGTAGAACCCCCGCGCGAGCGACACGGCCCGGCGAGCTCCGGGGTCCAGTTCCAGGCGTGGCGACACGGGGCCCAGGAACTGGACCGTCAGCGTCCGAGGCCGCCCGCAGGAATCCGAGGCGTTCCGGACCTCGCCGCCCATCAGTCCCAGAGAAGACCGCGGAAGGACGCCCGCACCCGGCCCGCCTCCGCCCGGAGGGTCGGCCCGCGTGGGGCCTCCGGGTACCAGCCATCCGGCCAGCGCGGTCGCGAGTGCGGCTGTCCCACGCCATGACACGCGCGTATTATACCCGCCCTCGCCCCGTTGCCAATCCGTCGAGGGCGGCCGGAATCCGGCGCCGCCGGATCCCGCCGCACCGCCGGTCGCGTTGAACGACGGAGGGCAGGGACAGGGGACAGGTTCAGGAACAGTGACAGGGTCAGTGTCAGTGTCAGTGACAGGGTCAGGTCCACGTTGGACGCGGGGGATGGGGGCATGACGACCAGGCCGCGTGCCCCGCGACCCCGGAGGCCCGGAGGCCGGAGCCCGGAACCCGGACGCCCGGCCCGGGTTTGCATGGCGCCCTCCGACCT
>DYKK01000079.1 GCA_020722625.1 Anaeromyxobacter dehalogenans | reverse complement strand
CAATCCGCAATCCGAAATCCTGATTCGCCGCCGTCGAGGCGGTGAATCAGGGAGGTTCCACAGTCCCCAGGGGCCGGACGGGCGCCACGGCCGTGAGGGCCCGGGAACCGAGCGGACTGGGGTCTGGAGGCCCCAGCCTGGCCGCGCCTCAAAGGCCCGATCCAAAGGTTTTTACAATGGAAAACCGGTCGCCGGGCGCCGGGGTCCGCCCCGGCCCATTTCCCGGTTGACACGCGCAATCGGCCCGACCCATAATCGCGCGGAGCGACCCCAGGAGGCTGGCCATGGACGAGCCGGGCGAGGACATCGAGGCCCTGTCCCGCTACCAAGAAGTGATCCAGGAGGTCCTGGCCGGCCGCACCGAGGGCCACAAGTGCCCCGTGTGCGGCGACGGCGACCTCCAGTGCGAGGCGGACGAGGTCCACGTCCGCATCCGCTGCCTCAAGTGCGGGCGGTTCTTCGAGGGGATGCTCGCATGAGGACCGACCCATGAAGAAGTCCTTTCTCGGTCGCGGCATCGCCTTCCCGGTCCGGCTCGACGCCCGGGGCAACGTCGCCCTCTCCGAGTACGAGCAGAACATCGAGGAGTCCATCCGCATCGTCCTGGGGACCGCCATCGGCGAGCGCGTGATGCGCCCCCTCTTCGGCTGCCGCATCCATGACCTCGTCTTCTACCCGAACAACTCCTCCACCGCGGCCCTCGTGTCGTTCTACGTCCGCGAGGCCCTGGTCAAGTGGGAGCCCCGCATCGAGGAGATCTCCGTCACGTCCCACCCGGACCCCGAGCGCGAGAACACGCTCCTCGTGAACATCTCGTACCGCGTCCGCAGGACGAACAACCTGCGCAACCTCGTGTACCCCTTCTATCTGCGAAGGGAGCAGGACCTATGATTCCGACGCCGAAGTTGGACGACCGTACCTTCCAGGACATCGTGGACGAGGCGATCCGCCTCATCCCCCAGTACTGCCCCGAGTGGACCAACTTCAACCCCAGCGACCCGGGCATCACCCTGATCGAACTGTTCGCCTGGATGATGGAGATGGTCCTCTACCGCCTGAACCGGGTGCCCGACAAGAACTACCTCGCGTTCCTGAACCTCCTGGGCATCCGGCTGCGCCCCCCGCAGCCTGCCTCCGTGGTCCTGACCTTCCGCATGTCCGACAAGGCCGACCACGTGCTGGTGCCGCGCGGCACCCCCGTGTCGTCGCGCCCCTCCCCGGACGGCAAGGTCGCCTCGTTCGAGACGGACCGCGACCTCCTCGTGGTGCGCAACCGCATCCGCAAGTGCTTCTCGCAGTACAAGCGGACCTTCACGGACCACACCCCCCTGCTCGACGCCCCCTCCCCGGACGGCTTCGACCCCTTCGCGGGGGCCGTGGTGGCCGAGCGGTATCTCTACCTGGGTGACCCGGACCTCGCGGCCCTGACCGAGGGCGCCTCCCTGCGCGTCCGCCTCCAGTGCCCGCACCCGAACGTGTCGGACCTCCTGGACCACCTGGACTGGGAGGTCTGCGACGGCACGCGCTGGAACGTTGTGGTCCCCCTGGACGTGGAGAGCGACGCCGAGAGCGTGGTCCTCCCGGCCCCCCGCGAGATCGGCCGCACCACGGTCAACGACGTGGATTCCTTCTTCGTCCGCGCCCGCCTCGTGGACGTGCCCGCCTCCCCCGAGACCACGGTCATTGACACCATCCGCTTCGCCATCAAGGTCACCGGCGAGGGCATCCTCCCGGAGCAGGTCTTCACCCACACCCGCGAGGACCTGTATGTGGCCCAGGACCCCGGGCGCCGCTTCCAGCCCCTCGGCAAGGAGCCGGGGCCGGGCACCGAGTTCTACCTGCGCTGCGACCAGGCCCTGGCCCACCGGGGCGCGCTCGTGCGCGTGGAGATCCCCCTCGATCACGGCGAGCACGACCGCCCCAACGCCTCGGACGACCTGGTCCTCGTCTGGGAGTACTACCCCGAGAAGTCCAAGAAGGGGTGGAAGGAACTCGCCCGTTGCACCTTCCAGGACGACCGCGTCGAGCCGGCCCGGGCCGGGACCTTCCAGGACACGACCCAGTGTCTGACACGGCCCGGCACGGTCGCGTTCCAGGTCCCGGACGACCTGGGCGTCGTCGAGGTCAACGGCGTCGAGGGCCGCCACGTCCGCTGCCGCATCCTGTCGGGGGATTACGGCCAGCCCGGTCGCTACGAACTCGACGGCGACCGCTGGGTCTTCCGCGAGGACCGCCCCCTGCGCCCGCCGGCCCTTCGCGAAATGACGATCCGTTTCGAACAGAAGGAGCGTCCTTTCCAGCACGTCATCGCCGAGAACGACGGCGTGTTCAGCGACTTCAGCGAGGTCGCGGCCCTCGACCTCAAGCCGTTCCAGGCCCTGTCCCCGGTGTCCGAGGCCAGCCCGACCCTCTACATCGGGCTCGAGGACTCCTTTCCCAACGAGGAAGTCCAGGTCTACGTCCAGTTGCGCGAGGAGTCCGGCGTGCGCGACCCCCTGGCCCAGCGCCGCGCGGGCAGCCCCGTGGTCGTGGTGTGGGAATATTTCAATGGAAGGCAGTTCGTGAACCTGTTCCCGCAGGACGAGACGCGCGGGTTCCAGCAGTCGGGCTTCCTGCGGTTCGTGGGCCCCCCCGACTTCCGGCGCAGCAAGCGCTTCGGGGAGAACCTGTTCTTCCTGCGCGCCCGGCTCGAGATGGGCGGCTATGTCGAGCCCCCACGCATCCACCGCATCCTCCTGAACTCGGTCCAGGCCCACAACCTGACCACCTACGGGGAGATCGTCCTCGGCTCGTCCCAGGGGACGCCCAACCAGGTCTTCAAACTGCCGAAGGGGCCGGTCCTGGCGGGCCAGGAACTCGTGGTGATCGAACGCGAGCGCCCGGCCGAGGCCGACCTCCTGGCGATCCGCGAGGAGGAGGGCGACGACGCGGTGCGGGAGGCCCCGGAGGGCGCCCTCGTTCGCTGGCACGAGGTCGAGGACCTCTACGAATCCCCGCCGAACGGACGCCACTACGTCAAGGACATCGTGACCGGCGAGGTCCGGTTCGGGGACGGCGTGCACGGCATGATCCCCCCCAAGGGCGAGCGCAACGTGCGCCTCGCCCGGTTCCAGGTCGGGGGCGGCATGGAGGGCAACGTGGCCGCCGGGAGCCTGACCGTGCTCAAGCAGTCCCTGGCCTTCATCGAGGGGGTGTCGAACCTCGCCCCCGCGGGCGGCGGGGCGGACCTCGAGTCGGTCGAGGAGGTCGCGGTCCGGGCCCCGCACCTCTTCCGCAGCCGATCGCGCGCCGTGACCGCCGAGGACTTCGAGTGGATCGCCCGCCAGGCCTCGTCGTCCGTGGCCCGGACGCGCTGCATCCCCTGCCACGACCGGGAAGGCGAGGTCACGGTGGTCGTGGTCCCCAAGGTGGCGATGGACGTGACCGCCGAGGGCGAGTGGGTCAAGCCCTTGCCCTCGACGGAGTTGATGCGCCGCGTGAAGGAGGAACTCGACGCCCATCGCCTGGTCTCGTCCGTGGTCCACGTCGTGCGGCCCCGCTACCGCAACCTCGCGGTGTCCGTGGCCGTGATCCGGCAGGCCGCCGGGTCGTCCGAGGCGATCAAGTCCGAGATTGACCGGCGCATCCGCGAGTTCCTGCACCCCCTGCGCGGCGGCAAGAACCGCAAGGGGTGGCCGTTCGGGAGGCCGGTGTCCAAGGTGGACATCTACCACGTGTGCGAGGAGGTGGGCGGCGTGGACTTCGTGGACCGGGTGCGCGTCCGGGACCTCGACGAGGGCGCGGACGTGGACTTCGTGCGCCTGGCCGACGACGAACTGCCCTTCGTGGTGTCGGTCGAGGTCGAGGAACGCGCCCACGAGAGGATCCTCTGATGGCCGCGCCCGCGCGAGTCAGGAAACTCCCGGTCCCGGACGTGATGGGCCTGCCCCTGGCCACGGCCGACAAGGTCCTTCGCCAGGCGGGCTTCCCCGGGGCCGCGGTGCTCTACGAGGAATCCTACGAGCCCCCGGACCACGTGATCGGCCAGGACCCCGGCCGCGGGAGCCTGCTCGAGGAGACGGCGCCCGTGCGCGTGCGGGTCGCCAAGCAGAGCCTCCTGCGCTTCCTGCCGACGGTCTATCAGCCGCGCTCCCCGGGCGAGCGCGCGTTCCTGCGCGACTTCCTGTGGATCTTCCAGCACCTCTACGACGGCGTCTCGCGCCGCCTCGACACGATGCACGAGATCTTCAACCCGTACACGACCCCGCCGGAGTTCCTGCCGTGGCTCGCGTCGTGGTTCGCCATCTCGTTCGACGAGACGATGGACGAGGCCCTTCGCCGCCGCATCCTGCGCGAGGCCGTGACCCTGTATCGCATCCGGGGCACGCGCGAGGCCATCGAGCGGATGGTCCGGCTCTTCCTCGGGCTCGACGTCGAGGTCGTGGAGAACCGCTGGCCGTTCCGGGGGTTGCGGATCGGCGTATCCTCGGCCATCGGCGTGGACACCATGGTCCTCCCCGAGGTCTCGATGGGGCACACGTTCGTGGTCAAGGTCCCGGCCCGGCCCGAGGACCTGGGCGAGGCCGTGCTGGTCCGCCTGCACCGCGTCCTCGAGGCGGAAAAGCCAGCGAGTTCCAACTACTTCCTGCAGTTCTCGGACACCGAGGGCGTCACGGAAGACACCTCCCTGTGGCGCGTGGGGGTCACGTCGGTGATCGGCGTGGAGCAAGAGGAGACGACCCATGGCGGATGACGTCAAGACGTTCAAGCGGCTCAACTTCTTCCGGGGCTTCCTGACCACCGAGGAGGACTGGAACGACGGCGAGCGCTACCACATCCAGAAGCGCACCCTCCACAACCGGGTCCTGCACGCCCCCGGCGTGGTCACCCACTTCCTGAAGGGGTTTCGCGTGAGCCAGCGCGGGCGCGGCGACCTGAACGTCGAGGTCTCGGAGGGGTACGCCGTGGACGGGCAGGGCCGCGACCTGTACCTCCCCGAGCCCGTGATCCGGGCCGTGAACCCGGGCGACTTCCGGCTCCCGCAGACGATCTACGTCGTCGCGTCCTATACCGAGGAGCCGACGGACTTCGTGGCCTACAAGGAGAACTTGCAGTTCAAGGGACACAAGCGCATCGCCGAGGGGGTGAAGATCGAGGTCACCGCGCGCGAGCCCGACATCGAGCACGAGGTCGAACTCGCCCGCGTCTTCCTCGAGAAGGGGGCCCGCCAGATCAAGGACGCCCTGGACCCCCTGGCCCCGCGGCCCAACGAGATTGACCTGCGGTTTGTGCCCAAGGCGGGCGTGGCCGGGTCGTTCCTGCCTCCCCGCATCCGGGCCGAGCTGTACGACATCCTGGCCGCGAAGCAGGTCGTCTATGCCCACATGGCCCACGTCCTGAAGGTCTCGACCGCCCTGGACGCGCTGCACGCGGTCCTGACCACGCAGATGCTCCTGGTGTCGGGGTACGTGGACTTCCGAAACATCTTCGACCTGATGGCCATGACCATCACGCTCCAGCGCGCGGTGATCGACCAGGTCGAGCGCGAGTTCCCGGACCTGTCGAAGACGAAGGAGTTCGGGACGTTCAAGTGGAACGTCGAGAGCGTGAAACTGGATCGCCGGTTCACGTTCGAACTGCTCGTGGACCTCCTGACGACCCAGCGGAACGCGACCGAGGCGCTGCGGACCCAGTTCTCGCGCGAACTGCGGCCCCGCCTCGCCGTCAAGGCCGAGCCCGAGGGCCCGAGCGAGGCGGTCTGGGAGAAGATCAGGGTCCGCAGCGGGGAGTTCCCCAAGCACCTCTCCATCGAGGGCCGCGACTTCAACCTCGTGGACACCCTCGACATCTACGACGAGGCCTCCGAGAAGAAGCACCACTTCGCCATCATGGACGAGAAGGACCGCTACCGGTCCCGCCAGCGCCTCAAGTACCCGGACGGGACCGTGGTCGAGGACGTGGGCGTGCACTTCGAGGGCGGCCACTGCCAGTTCGAGATCTTCAACATCGAGCCCAACCGCGACGTGATCGTGATGATGCGCATTGACTACGTGCGCGGCGACTACGAGTGCGAGGTCCACGTCAACGGGCGCAAGGCCCGGAACCTCGTGGTCCCCGGGAACGACATGAAGTTCCGGTGGCGCAACTGGCCGTATGTCATCCCGGCGGACCTCGCCACGGAGCCCATCCTGCGCGTGGACCTGACGCCCATCAAGCAGGACCGGGACGTGAACCTGTTCACGGTGTGGGTGTACCAGCCGAAGTGACGGGGACAGGGACAGGGACAGATTCAGTGTCAGTGACAGGACCACGCTGGACGCGGGGGCCGGGGCGCCGCGACGAATCCAGCCGCCTCTGCGTGTCGCCGTTTTTCAGCGGCCTCGTTCAGTGACAGGGACAGTAACAGTGTCAGGGCCACGTTGGACGCGATGAACGGGGCGTGACGACGTAGACACGTCCACCGCGACTCCGGACCCCGGATGCCGGGCGCCGGACGCCGGATCCCGGCATCAGATGGATCGAAACGCCTCGTCGAGGTCGCGGATCACGTCGTCCGCGTCCTCGAGTCCGATGGCCATACGCACGCCGCCCGGGTGGATGCCCGCCTCGGACAGGGCGCGCGAGTCCATGGACGAGTGGGTCATCAGCCCCGGGGTCTCGATGAGGGTCTTGGTCATCCCGAGGCTCACGGCCAGCGTGATGCAGTACGAGTGCGTCGCGATGAAGTTGACGAGCCGCTCGCAACGGGCGCGGGACTCCTCGATGTCCTTCCCCGCGACTTCGAAATAGACCATGAACCCCGGGCAGAAGCGGCCCTTGGGGTCCACGAGTTGCCGGCGGGCCACGTCCGCCTGCGGGAAGGACTCGAGCCCCGGGTACAGCACGCGTCCGACCGCCGGGTGGGACTCCAGGTAGCGCGCGACGCGGCCCGCGGTCTCGGTCTGGCGCTCGATGCGCAGGCCCAGGGTGGACAGGCCATAGACCATGAGCCTCCAGGCGCTCGCCGGGGGGAGCACGCCGCCGAAGTCCTTGCGGAACCCCTTCAGGGACTTGTGGAACCTCCTCGGCGCCACCACCATCCCGCCCATGTCCACCCCGAACCCGCCCACGTCCTTGGTCAGGCTCTCGACCACGATGTCCGCCCCGAGGGCGAGGGGTCGCTGGGCCCACGGCGTCGCGAAGGTGTTGTCCACGACGAGGACGACCTGATCCTTGGCACCGCGCCGGGCGTTGATGGGCTCCAGGGCGCGGCGCACCGCCGCGATGTCCAGGACCTGGAGGGTCGGATTCGCGGGGGTCTCCAGATAGACGGCGCGGGTCGTGTCGTCCACCGCGGCGACGACCGCCTCGGGGTCCCCGCCGTTGACGAATCGCGTCGTCATGCCGTACCGCGGCAGCCAATTGGTCAACAGGCTGAAGGTGCACCCGTACAGGGTGCGATGGGCCACGACCGACGACCCCGCGCGTCCGGTCACCATCAGAGCGGCCGAGATGGCCGACATCCCGCACGCGAAGGCGCAGGCCGTCTCCCCACCCTCGGCGTCGCGCATCATGTCCTCGAGCATCCCCACCGTGGGTTCGTCCAGCCTGTCATAGATGTAGATGGGGCTGATGGCCTGGGCCGCGTGCTTGGGGTCCGCGAAGTCCACGAACCCCGTGCGCCCCCGGCTCGCGGAATCGAGCCGGAACGTGGTCGAGGCCGTGATCGGCGGGATCACGTGGTGGTCGTATTCCCATTTCTCGGTGCGGAACTGCCCGTGGATCAGGCGCGTGTCATACTGGTAGGGAGCCTCGTGGTCTCGGTCCATCGGCGAACCTCCTTTCGGGATCGGTCCGGTCTCCGATCCGTGCGGACAATAGGATAATCCGCGCGAACGATCAACCGGTTCGGTCATCCACGGCGTTTGCGAAAAAAAGACCTTGAAATTCGGGAACACCTTCCTGTCTAATAGCGATCGACGGATTCTGCGGGCGGGTTTCCATTGGGAACCCGGACAATCCGTCTTCACAAGGAGGTCACCATGCTCGAAGGACCCAGGGAAGAACTGTACGTGGAAGACTTGAAGGGCGCGCTCGATGAGTATCATCAGGTCAACAAGGAACTGATGAAGATCACTGCCGAGAAGCAGAAGCGCGCGCGGCTGGTCAAGAGCCTGCTGTCCGTGATGAAGATCCAGGTCGGGGACGCGCGGACGCGGGACCTGCTCGAGAAGCACGGCCTCTCGGAGGCGGTCCGGCCGTTCTTCACGATCGAGACGCTTCACACCGCCGGGGCGCGGACCGTGGTCCGGCGCCGTCGCGGCGAGAAGAAGCCCGTGGACCCGGCCGCCATCCTGGCCAAGGGGACGCCGGTCCGGATGACGAGCGGGCGCTACGACGGCTATACCGGGGTCGTGGCCTCCACCCAGGCCAAGGAGTCCGGTCGCGGGCTCGACGTGACATACTTCCTGAACCTGGTCGGACCCAGGGGCGACCGGAAGCGCACGTCCGTCAAGCACGGCACGTTGAACAAGACCTGGAGCGTCGCGTCCTGACCCTTCGGATTTCCTGGGCAATGGGCGTGACACGATCTGGTCATCCGTCGGCCCTCCCCCTATAATCCCGGATGGTTGGCCGGTCGGCGGCCACCGGGGGACGGATCGGTGGAGCACTTCGTCAAGTTCGCGGGCGGGATTGCGGTCTTCATCCTCGGGATGGAGTTCGCGAAGGAGGGGTTGACCGGGGCCGCGGGCGGCCACCTCCGCACCATCGTGGCCCGCACCACCGCGTCCCGGTTCAAGAGCCTGCTCGCCGGGATCGTGGCAACGACTCTGCTCCAGTCCTCGACCGCGACGACCGTCATCCTCGTCAGCCTGGCCTCGACCGGCCTGATCCGCCTGGCCCCCGCCCTCGGCGTCATCCTGGGCGCGGACATCGGCACCACAGTCACGGTCCAGATCCTGGCCTTCCCGGTCATGGAATACGGCCTCCTCCTGCTCGCGCTCGGCTACGCGGTGCGTCTGGTCGTCCGCGGTGGGCTTGTGCGCGGGGTGTCCGAAGGGGTGATGGGCTTCGGGCTCCTGTTCTTCGGGATGAAACTGATGGGCGAGGGGGCGGCCCCGCTCAAGGACGCCACCGTGCTCCGCGAGGTCCTGGAATCGAGCTCCCTGCTCGGCGTCGTGGTGTCCGCGGTGGTCACCGCCCTGATCCACTCGTCGGCCGCCACGATCGGCATCGCGATCTCGCTTGTCCAGGCCGACGCGATCAGCCTGCACGCGGCCATCGCCCTGGTCCTCGGGGCGAACATCGGGACCTCGACCACCGCGCTCCTGGCCTCGGTCGTGGCCAAGCCCGACGGCCGCCGGGTCGCGGTCGCCCATGTCCTGACCAAGGTCCTGGCCGTGATCATCTTCCTGCCCCTGATCCCATTGCTCCAGACCGGGGCCGAGGCCATCGGCGGCGGGGCCCCCCGGGAGGTCGCGAACGCCCACCTGCTGTTCAACGCGGCCACGGCCCTGCTGTTCCTGCCCTTTCTGGGACCGCTCGCCCGCTTCATCGAGCGGGCCTTCCCGTTCCGGCCGAAGGAGGAGGAGTTTGGCCCGGCCTACCTCGACGCGAGCGGACTGACCGAGCCCTCCATCGCCCTCGCCAACGTGACGCGCGAGATCTTCCGGATGGCCGAGGTCGTGGAGCGCATGCTCGGGTGGGCGCTCGACGCGCTCGTGAAATCGGACGAGGCGCTCATCGTCCGCACGGAGGAAGAGGACACCAAGGTGGACCGCCTCGACAAGGAGATCAAGTTCTACCTGGCCCGGGTCCCCAAGCGCCTGATGGGGGACCGCCTCGAGAACGAGGCCCTGTTCCTGTTCTCGGTGTCCAACGACATCGAGGAGGTGGGGGACGTGATCTCGAAGAACCTGGTGGCCCTGGCCCGCAAGAAGCGCCGGCTGGGGTGCCAGTTCTCGGACGAGGGCCTCCGCGAGATCTCCGGGTACCACGCCGCGGTGCTCGCGAACTTCAAACTCGCGATGTCGGCCTTCGCGACCCGAGACCCGGTCATCGCGGACCGCGTGATCGCGGAGAAGCGCCGCCTGCGCGGGGTCCTCGAGGAGATGGAGCAGCGCCACGTGGACCGCCTGACCCAGGGGGTCGTGGCGACCTTCGACACGGCGTCGCTGCACATGAACGTGCTGGGCCACCTGTCCCGCGTCAACTCGATCATCTCGTCCATGGCCTACCGGCTCACGAAGGATCGCGGGTAGTCGGCTGATCGGGGTGGGTGTCCGCGAGTCGGCGTTCGAGGCGTTCGATCCGGCGGGCGACGCGTTCGAGGCGATCCAGGGTCGCGGCCCGGCGTCCCGCGAGCCGCTTCAGGCGGGTGGCGTCGCGCCTCGGGGGGTTCCCCGCCTCCAGCAAGGCCGCGGCCCGTTCCTGTTCCGCGAGGTCCCGGGTCAGGCCGTCGCGGAGGCGCGCGAGCCGGTCGAGGTCGCGCCGCAGGTCGCGGCGGGCGCGGGCCTCCTCGGTCCGGTGGGCCTCGTCCCGGCCCAGGCGGTCGTAGTGGGCCTCGATCAGGTCGCTCAAGGTGCCGGGTCCCGCCGGCAGGAAGCGCAGGGCGTCCATCCGGTCCGAGGCATGGGGGAGGGGGGACTGGTACCGGCGTCCGGGCCGCAGGTCGCGCCGATACGACCGGGAGGGGACGAGGCTCGCGAGGATGACCTCGCGGGGGTCGGTCCAGAACAGGTTCGGGTGGTGTCCCGTGCACTCGAACAGGAGGAGACCGGCCGGTTCAGACGGCGGTTCGGGGGTCCGGCGGCGCGGGTGCGGTCCGCGGGAGGCCGGGACCGGGACGGGTTCTCCGGGGCGCGAGAACTCGATCCCCGCGACCCGGTCTCCGAACCGCACGGCCACCCGCGCGACCGTGGCCCCGATGAACGGCGCGCCAGCCTGGAGGAACGGGTGCGACGGTTCCCGCCGGCCCCCGGGAGGCGGCGCGTCGAGGCGTGTCCGGTGGAGGCGCGAGTGGCGGGGCCGGACGCACGCGAGGACGCGGACCTCGCCCTCGGCGGTGTCGAAGGAGAGCACCACGGTCTCGGCGTCCACGAGGCGCAGGCCCGCGAGGCGGGAACCGGCCAGGGTCGTGTCCAGTTCCCCCGCGACCGCCTCCAGTTCCTTGAGGGTCAGCGTCACGCGGGGATTGTACGACGAAATCCGTGCGCCGTGATTCCCTCTCCTCTCTTCTCAGGGGGCAGGGTCAGCCGACAGGGTCAGGAACAGGGGACAGTGACAGGAGACAGTGTCAGTGACAGTGTCAGGACCCCGTTGGACGCGGGGGACGGGGCGCTGCGGCGAGGCCACGTGCACCGCGACCCCGGATCCCGGATGCCGGCCCCCGGA
>DYKK01000078.1 GCA_020722625.1 Anaeromyxobacter dehalogenans | reverse complement strand
ATGCATTCGACACCAACAGTTTCTCCATGTCCGTCTGGCGGTCCTACGCCGTGCAGCAGTTCGTCTTCCGGAGACCGTGAAGAGGGGGCGGCGCGGAATCACGCGCCGAGGCCGCGGCGCTTCTTGCGTTTCTTCTTCTTGCCGGGATGGCCCGGGGACCTCGCCTCGGGCGCGGCGTCGGCGCCGGCGGCCTCGTCGTCCTGCGCGGGCGCCTCGTCGTCGTCGGCCCCGGCCGCCTCGGCGGGCGAGGGTTCCTCCGGCGCCGCCCCGGCCGCGACCGCGGGCATCCTCTGCGTGGGCACCAGGTCCTCGGTTCCGGACGGATCAGGCTCGTTCGGCGCCGGTTCACCGGGCTCGGCGCCCGATGGCTCGCCGGATCCCGCGTCCGCCTCGCCCGTCAGGGCCTCCATCTCGCGCGTGGGCGTCTCGAACGCCTCGGCCGGCGCGGGGATGGACTCGGGCGTACCGGGCGCCGGGGTCCCGGCCTCCGGTTCCCCGACCGGTTCCCCGGCGGCGGCCGGGGCTGCGGCCCCGCTCCCTGCCCCGACCTTCCGACCCTTGTAGGTCGCCACGTAGCGTTCAAGGATCTCCTCGCGCGAGGGCACGCGCGCGTGCCGGTCGAGCAGGTCCACGACGATCCGCGCATCCTGGGCCATCTCGAACTCCTCCAGGCGGTTCAACCCGATGTTTGCAGGATCTCCACCACGGCGTCAAGCACCTGCTGCGGGGTCGCGCCCTTCACGCCCCCCTGGGCCAGGCCCGGGGTCCCCCCTCCCCGGCCCCCGAGGCGACCCAGGACCGCGCGCAGGACCTCGTTCGCGGGGCTCGGCGCGTCCTTCGTGGCCGCGAGCACCACCTGCATCCCCGACCCGTCCTCCCGGGTGATGAGGGCGTAACCGGATCGCACGCGCCCGCGCAGGACGTCCGCGAGGTCGCGCAGGCCCTTTGCGTCCATCCCCTCGGCGCGATGGGCCAGGACCTCGAGGTCCCCCACCCGGCGGACCGCGTCCGACCCCGCGGCCGCCCCGGACGCGAGCCGGACCTTCAGGTCCGCGACCTCGCGCTCGAGGTCCCGGGCGCGCGCCAGGGCCTTCTCGACGCGCTCCACGAGGACCCCCGCGTCGCACCGGAGCAAGCCCGCCAGTCGCTCGACCACCCGGTCCCGCTCGCGCAGCGCCTGAAGAACCCGCAATCCCGCGACGGCCTCGATCCGGCGCACCCCGGCCGAGATCCCCGTCTCGGACACCACCTTGACCAGGCCGATCTCGCCGGTGCGCGACACGTGGGTCCCCCCGCACAACTCGCGCGACTCGCCCATCGAGACCATGCGCACCCTCTCGCCGTACTTGTCCCCGAAGAAATGCAGGGCCCCGCGCGAGATCGCGTCCTCCTGGGACGTGACGACCGTCTCGACCGGCACGTCGCGCAGGACGGCCTCGGCCACGTGGTCCTCGACCGCGGCGACCTCCTCCGGGGTCATCGCGGCGGGGTGCGAGAAATCGAAACGCAGGCGGTCCGGCGCCACGAGCGACCCCCGCTGGCGGACGTGCGGCCCGAGCACGGCCCGCAGGGCGTGGTGCAGCAGGTGCGTGGCGCTGTGGTGCTTGCGGATCAGGTCCCGGCGCGCCGCGTCCACCCGGAGGGTCACGCCCGCACCCGCCCGCAGGGTCCCGGCCTCCACCCGGGCCCTGTGCAGGACGAGGTCCTCGCGGGGTCGCAGCGTATCGCGGACGTCCGCCCGTCCGCCGTCCCATGTGAGGGTTCCGGTGTCCCCGACCTGCCCTCCGGCCTCCCCGTAGAACGGCGTCTCGCGGGTCACGACCAGGACCTCGGCCCCTTCCCGGGCCTCGGCGACGCGCTCGCTCCCGTCGAACAGGGCCGCGACCTCGCTCGCCGCCTCGGTCGCGTCGTACCCCGCGAACCGCGACGCGATCCCCGCGTCCTCGCAGGCGCGCAGGACCGGGTCGAGCGTCCCGTCCGCCTCCTTCCACGAGGCCCGCCCGCGTTCCCGCTGGGCCGCCATCTCCCGCTCGAACCCCGCCTCGTCCACGCCGAGCCCGTGCTCCTCGGCGACCACCCGCGTCAGGTCCACCGGGAACCCGTGCGTGTCGTACAGCGTGAAGACCGTGCGGCCGTCCAGTGCCCGCGCCCCCGCGGCCCGGGTCCGCTCGATGGCGTCCTGGAGCATCTCCATCCCCGACGACAGCGTGCGCAGGAAGCGTTCCTCCTCCTGGCCGGCCACGCGCTCGATCACCCCCGCGGCCGCGCGCAACTCCGGCCAGGCATCGCCCATCTCGTCCCCCACGGCCAGACAGATCGAGGTGAAGAACGGCCCCCTCATCCCGATCTTGTGCCCGTAGCGCAGGGCCCGCCTCATCAGGCGCCGCAGCACGTACCCCCGTCCCTCGTTCTCGGGATACACGCCGTCGCTGATCAGGAAGGCCGTGGCCCTCGCGTGGTCCGCGAGGATGCGCAGGGCCACGTCGCCCTCCTCGGACGCCCCGACGGCGATCCCCGCGGCCTCGGCGGCCCGTCGCATGAGCGGCAGGAACAGGTCCGTCCCGTAGTTGCTGCGCGCCCCTTGCAGGACCGCGCAGAGGCGCTCGAGCCCCATGCCCGTGTCAATCGAGGGCGCCGGCAGCGGGTGCAACCGCCCCTCCGCGTCTCGGTTGAACTGCATGAACACGAGGTTCCACAACTCCATGAACCGGTCCCCGGGGTCCGCGAGCAGGTGCGTCCCCGGAAAGCCGTCCCCCCGGTCCATGTGGACCTCGCTGCACGGGCCGCACGGCCCCGTGTCCCCCATGGCCCAGAAGTTCGACGGGTCCTCGAGGACGCGGCCCGCCGGCACCCCGACCTCCCCGAGCCAGACCTCGCGCGCCTCGGCGTCGTCCGGGTGAATGGTCACCCACAGCCGCCCGGCCGGGATCCCGTAGCCCTCGGTCAGCAGTTCCCACGCGAACCGGATGGCATCTCTCTTGAAATAATCACCGAACGAAAAGTTTCCGAGCATCTCGAAGAAGGTGTGGTGCCTCGGCGTGCGCCCCACCTGCTCCAGGTCATTGTGCTTCCCGCTCACGCGCAGGCACTTCTGCGTGGTCGCGGCCCGGCGATACCCCGGGTCCCGCTCCCCCGTGAACACGTCCTTGAACTGGACCATCCCCGCGTTCACGAACAGGAGCGTGGGGTCCGCCGGGGGGATCAGGCTGTGGCTCGAGACCACCCGATGGCCGTGGTCCTCGAAGTACGTCAGGAATCGCCGGCGGATCTCACTTGAAGTCGGAGTCGTCTCGGTGTTCATCCAGTGCCTCGAATCCGCTCTGAGAGGAGATCCCCTTGACCCGCAACGCGAAGTCCGAGGGGTTGCTGCAATGGGTCAGGGCCTCGTCGTACGTGATGCGCCCCTCGCGAAACAGCGCCAGCAGGGACTGGTCGAAGGTCTGCATCCCGTACTGGGAATGCCCGCGCGCGATCGCCTCGGGCAGTTCGTCCACCCCGTCCGGGGCCTTCAGGAGGTCGCGCACGCGGCCCGTGGCGATCAGGACCTCCACCGCGGGCACCCGTCCCTTCCCGTCCGCCCGAGTGACCAGGCGCTGGCTGACCACGGCCCGCAGCACCGAGGCCATCAGGACCCGCGCATACTCCCGCGCCGACGGCTCGAAGACCGCCAGGATCCGGTTCACCGTCTCGCGGGCGTCCGTGGTGTGCAGGGTCGAAAGGACCAGGTGCCCCGTCTCGGCCGCGGTCAGGGCGGTCTCGATGGTCTCGCGGTCGCGCATCTCCCCCACGATGATCACGTCCGGGTCCTGCCGGAGCGCGGCCCGCAACCCGTCGTGGAACGACCGGGTGTCCAACCCCACCTGGCGCTGCGTGACCACGGCCCGCCGGTCCTCGACCACGTACTCGATGGGGTCCTCGATGGTGACGATGTGGCAGGCCCTCTGCCGGTTGATCTGGTCCGCCAGGGCCGCGAGCGTGGTCGTCTTGCCCTGCCCGGTCGCGCCCGTCACCAGGACGAGCCCCCGGCGTTCCTGGGTGATGGTTTCCACGACCCGGGGCAGGCCCAGGTCCGCGAGCGTCGGGATCCGGACCGGGATCACGCGCAGGACCGCCTGGTGTCCCGCCCGCCCGCGGAAGAGGTTGATGCGGAACCGCCCGACCCCCGTCTCCCCCCAGGCCAGGTCCACCTCGCCGGCCTCCGCCAGGCGCGCGCGGTGGTGGTCCGCCAGCAAGCCCTCGAAGAGCGCGAGCACATCCCGTTCGGTCAGGACCGGCATCCCGCGCGGCCCCACGAGGTCCACCGCGGCCCCGCGCCGGAACACGGGCGTGCGGCCCGGCTTCAGGTGGATGTCCGAGACCCCCTGCGCCACCGCGAACTTCAGCAGCCCGGACAGGTCCAGGCCCCGGCCGGGCGGCGTTGCCGGTGGGCGGGGGACGGCGGGGGATGCTGCTCCGATCCGGTCCTCCCGCTGGCGGTTCTCGTCGGGCATGGGACGACGCTCACTCCGCCGGCTTCAAGACGGTCCCGATCCCGTGTCGGGCCAGGACCGCGGCGGTCACGGACTCGAGCACGTCCGGGTGCTCGGTCAGGAAGGCCATGGCCTGCTCGCGGCCCTGACCGAGCCGATCCCCACCGTACGAATACCAGGACCCGCTGCGCTCCAGCACCCCGTTCGCCGCGGCCAGGTCCACCACCTCGCCCAGCCGGTTGATCCCCTGCCCGTACAGGAGGTCGAACTCCGCCTCCTTGAACGGCGGGGCCATCTTGTTCTTCACCACCTTGACCCGCACCCGGATCCCGCCGCCCTCGGTGTCCTTCAGGGTCGCGCCGCGCCGCACGTCCAGGCGCACGCTCGCGTAGTACTTCAGGGCGTTGCCCCCGGCGGTCGTCTCGGGGTTCCCGTACAGGACCCCGATCTTCATCCGCACCTGGTTGATGAAGATCATGCACGTCCTGGACTTCGAGATCACGCCCGAGAGCTTGCGCAGGGCCTGGCTCATCAGGCGGGCCTGCAACCCGACGTGCGAGTCCCCCATCTCGCCCTCGAGCTCCGCCTTGGGCACGAGGGCCGCCACCGAGTCCACGACCACGATGTCCACCGCGTTCGTGCGGACCAGCGTCTCGGCGATGTCCAGGGCCTGCTCGCCCGTGTCGGGTTGCGCGAGCAGGAGGTCCTCCACGTTGACGCCGAGCCGACGGGCGTAGGTCACGTCCAGGGCGTGTTCCGCGTCAATGAAGACCCCGAGGCCCCCCGCCCGCTGGGCCTGCGCGATGGCCAGGAGCGCGAGCGTGGTCTTGCCGGACGATTCCTGTCCGTAGATCTCGACCACGCGCCCCTTCGGATACCCCCCGACGCCGAGCGCGATGTCCAGCGAGAGGGACCCGGTCGGGATGACCGACACCGTGTGGTCCACCAGTTCCCCCTCGCGCAGGCGCATGATGCTGCCCTTGCCGAACTGCCGCTCGATCGTCTGGACCGCGACCGCGATGTTGCGCTCCCGGTCCTCGTGTCCCGAATCCCCCGCAGGGGTCTTCGTCTCCTTCGCCATGGAGCACCTCCTCGGGCGGCGAGACTACCACAAAACGAGCAGTCAGCGGTCAGCGGTCAGCCCGAAGTGACGCGAGCGGCGATCGCGCCCCCGACCCCGATTCTCTCGCGCTATCTCCGGGACCCCAGGCGCTTGAGCGGGACGAAGCGGATCCGCTCCGCCTCGACAAGACCCGCCTCGGGGTCCACCCAGGCCCGGGCGAGGCACACGCCGCCGAGCAGCCACCCGGCGATCGGTGTCTCCTTGGGTTCGACGGCGGCCCGGACCGCGTCGCGCCCCTCGCCGCCGACCAGGCCCACCGGCATCCGGATCGCGGGGACCTCCACCGGGCGCATCCCGACGTCCCCGAGGTGACGCGCGGCCTCCTCGACGAAGACCGCGAGGTCCTCCGGCCGTGCCGACACGAGGCGCGACGCGACCACCGCTCCCTCCCCGCACGGCTCCACGCCGAGGGGTTCCAGCTGGACCGCGAACTCCTCCCGCCCCCGGACCAAGAGGTCGAGGGCCCGGAACACGGGGTCGAGCAAGACCCCGGCGTCCGGCGGGTCGCCGGTCGGGTCCGCCCCTCCGCTTCGATCCGTTTGCCCCGCCCGCCCGCCACCCGCGGGGACCGTCACCGCGAGGGCGGCCGCGTACCGGTGCGGCCGCATCCACGTCACGGACCCGGCGGATTCCCCGAGGCGGCTTGCCAGGCGCCGGGCCTCATCGAGCAGGGTGTTCGCCACGGGGAGCGGCGGCTCCACGACCAGCGCGAGGGCATTCGACGTCGTCATCTTCTCGCCCCTTCACGTCACGAGACCTCCTCCCCGAGCGCCAGGCGCCTCGCGAGGTCCAGGGCGTGCCAGGCCGCGGCCCGCTTGATCCGCCCGCGGTCCCCTTCCAGGCGACGGAGCACGGCCCGCGTCCCTTGCGGACCCGACACCGCCATCCACACCGTCCCCACCGGCTTCTGCGGCGTCCCGCCTCCCGGACCCGCCACCCCGGACACCGACACGGCCACGTCCGCGCCGCCCAGGGAGCGGACCCCCTCCGCCATCGCGCGCACCACCGGCTCCGACACCGCGCCGTGCCGGGCGATCAGGTCCTCCGGGACCCCGAGGACCCGGACCTTGGCCTCGTTCGAGTAGGCCACGACCCCCATCCGGTAATAGTTCGAACTGCCCGGGACGTTCGTGACCAGGTGCCCGATCAGTCCGCCCGTGCAGGACTCGGCGGTCGCCAGGGTCCACCCGGCCGCGGCCAGGGCCCCGCCCACCGACGCCTCGAAGGGCAGCCCGCCGAACGCATAGACTGCGGCCCCGTAGCGTTCCACCAGGACCGCGGCGACCTCGAGGTCGGGACACTTCACGTGGACCTCGGGGAATGCCTCCCAGGCGACGGCGGGGTCCGCGGCGGTCCCGAGCGGGCCGACGAAGGCCGCGACCTCATCGAGGCCCGGTCCGAACAGCCGCGCGACGATGGGGGCTTCCGTCGTCGTATCGCAGTCGGCCTGGATGTCGGAGCGGCCCATGCCCACCCCTCCTTGCCTGAAGGCGGCGGCCGCTCCGCTGCGGCGCCGCGAATCGCCCCCTGCCGGTCGGCGCGTCGCCGCAATGCCTTCGCCTCCAGGCGAAGGTACGTTATTTCTTCTTTCGAGAGTCCCGGCCGGACTTGCGGTCCTCGTCCGTCCCATACCGCAGGGAATATTTCTTGCGGACCTCTTCCGGCAGGACCCCGGTCCGCTTGTAGACCTCCTGGAGGTCCTCCACCGGAAGGTCCGAGGCCTCGATCTCCTCGTCCTTGATGTGCTCCCCGACCATGAACCACTTCGTCTCGGAAAACGTCCCCGGCCGGTCCGGCTCGGGGGGTCCGGCCTCCTCCGCGGGCGGGGGACTTCCGCGGGGCGGCGGCCGCGTCTGGGCCTCCGGGGGAGGAGCCGCAGGCTCGGCGACCGGGGGAGTCGCCCTCGCCGCCGGTTCCCTGGCGACATCGGCAGGAAGTTCCCCGGGTCCGAGCACCCGCGTCGGACGCGAGTCCGGCTCGTCGTCCGTGACCTCGGACACCAGGGGCGTCCCGTCCATCGGACAGAACTTCCCCGTCTCGGGCCATTTCTTCCCGCATTTCGGACAGACCTTCATCGTCGCCCCTCCGGCAGAACGTTCACCACCGGCAGTGTATCACAAGACGGGGTCCGAGCGCGGCGTCTTCGACCGGACCAGGACCACGGCCGCGCCCACCACGGCCACGGCGGACCCGACCGCCCACGCGACCCCGAGGCCCCGGGCGCCCGCGTCCGCCGCAGACATCCCCGCCCCGATCCCGGCGGCCCGGACCGTCTCGTGCGCGACCGCGGCCATCGCGGTGCCCACCATCATCCCCGTGGTCCGGGCCAGGGCCATGATGCCGGCCGCGCTCCCCTGGGCCTCCCGGGGCGCCGAGGCCATCAGCGTGTTCGTGTTGGGTGCGACGAAGATCCCCGTGCCCACGCCCATCAGGACCAGGGTCGCGACCACGACCGCGATCGGCGAGCCCGCGTCGCACGTGGCCAACAGGCCCAGGCCCGCGGCCAGGAGCATCATTCCGCCCGAGGCGAGCGATCGGCTGCCGATCCGGTCGGACAGGTGCCCGCTCGGGCCCGCGACCAGGGACATCAGCAAGGGCATGATCATCAGGAGGGACCCGGCGCGACCCGTGTCCATCCCGCGTGCGTCCACGAGGTAGAACGGGAGCAGGAAGTTCGCGTGGAACAGGGCCGCGTAGTTCAGGAACGCCCCGGCCGTCGCGGACAGGAACGACCGGTCCGCGAACAGGCCGAGGTCGAGGAGGGGGGACCGGGCGCGGCGCTCGCGCGCGATGAACCCGGCGAACGACGCCGCGCCGGCCAGACCGCACGTGGTCGCGACAGACCCCGATCGACCGCGGGCCAGGGCCACCAGGAGCCCGCACACGCCCACGGCCAGGAGGACCGCGCCCGCGAGGTCCAGGCGCCTCGCCTCGCCCCTCCCCCGCCCCGCGCGCGCGGGGGGCCGGATCCGCGGCAGCCCGGTCACGCAAACGATCAGCAGGACGAGCGACAACGGGACCTGCGCGAAGAAGACCGCGCGAAAGCCCGCCAGGGACGCGAGCCACCCCCCGAGCGGCGGCCCGATCGTCAGCCCCACGTACAGCGCGGTCGAGGTGACCCCGAGGGCCCCCCCGCGACGGGCCGGGTCCGCGGTCAGGGTGATCAGGGCCGGGGCCGAGGCCATGGCCAGGGCCGCCCCGACCCCCTGGACCCCGCGAAAGACGAGGAGGGACGCAAAGTCCGGCGCGAGCGCGCACCCCAGGCTCCCCGCGGTCGCGAACGCGCTCCCCGCCACGTAGGTCGCGCGGTGCCCGAACGTGTCGCCCGCCCAGCCGGCCGGGAGCAGGAACGCGGCGATCACGAGCATGGGCACCAGGGTCACCCACGCCACGTCGTGGACGCCCAGGGCCGCCCATTCCCCGATGCGCGGGAGGACCACCCCGACGATGCTCGACGACAGCGACGACAAGAACGAGCCAAGGACCGCCACGAGGAGGACGCGGCGCTGAAGGACGCGGTCGCCCGACCACCCCGCTCCCGGAGGCGGTCCGGGTGGTTCCCGATCCGGGTTCCTCACGGCGGGACCACGAAACTGGGGTTCTTGTAATCGTGCTTGATGACCGGTCCCGGGGTCTCGGTGACCGAGCGGCTCCCGCAGTGGAAGACCGCCGCGTCCCAGAGGTCGAGGGCCTGGAGCCGCGCCTGGCCCTCCCAGACGAGGACCCCCGAGACGTACGCCTGGATCGTCGCGTCCACGGGGCCGTAGCCGTGGTCATCGAAGAAGTGCACCCCGAAGCGGTAGTCGTTCTGCGGCAGGCACTGGAGTCCCATGACGATCACCTCGGGACCGGAGCCGTCGGTGTTGTCGTACAGAAGCCGCGCGTCGTCGTCCCACCACGCGGTCGGCTGTAGGTTGTCCCAGTTCGGGGTCGGGTTGAACCAGAAGCAGTCCTCCGGGACGTCGTAGTACCCGTCCGGCTTGCCGTCGTTGTCCGCGTCCTCGCCCGCCGCGGTCGGGTGCAGGAAGTGCAGGTCCAGGTCCTGGCCGAGGAACGGCGGCTGCGGCGTGAAGGGGGCGACGGTCTTCCACGTCAGCAGGAACGTGGCCCGGTCCGCCTGGGTGACCGTGACCACGGCCTGCGCGGCCGGGCAAGACCCGGACCCGGCCGTGTCGTTGACCTCCAGCGTGAAGGCGTACTCGCCGGGCACGCCGACCAGGAACGTGGGCTCGGCCGCCGAATCCGACGGGAGCAGGAAGCCGTGGTTGCCCTCGGGCTGCGACACGGTCCAGTGCCAGGTCGTGACCTGGCCGAACGGCGAATACGACGACGTCCCGGACAGGTGGAGGAGCGTCCCGACCGGGACCGAGGCGCCCTCGGCGACCCGGATCACGGGCATGGCGCACGCCTCGGTCACGGCGAACCCGCGGACGGGCAGGAAGGACGACCCCGTGAACGTGTTGTCCGACACGACGACCTCGTAGGTCTCCGGGATCGGGAGCCCCGTGTCGTCCTTCGGGCTCGGTTGCGTCGGGGCGTAGTGGACACGCAGGGTGACCTTGCCGCCCGGGTCCAGGGACAGGGGCGCCTCCTTCGACGGGGCCTCGCCGAGCGGGAACTTCTCGAATCCCAGGGAGAACCCGGCGGCCTCGGCGGGGGGCGGGAGGTCGATCTTCGAGATCACCAGGGGGAGGTCCCCGCACGCGTCCAGCCGGACCTCGATGTCCGCCGGGTCCCCGACCACGTGCGCGCCGAAGTCCAGGGCCGAGGGCGTGAACTGAAGGCACGGGAGTTTCTTGTTGGCGAGGATGTGGACCTGGAACCCCTCGGGGTAGGCCGGGTCGCTCGAGAAGACCCGCATCTCGGCGTAGGCCTCCTGGGCCTGGATGGACGTGAACTTCACCTTCCCGTCGAACGAGGACCCGGCCTTCAGGAGGGTGTCCGCGACGTCGTACTCGACCTTGTCTGGCAGGACCTTGGGGTCGTAGCCGACCGACAGCGAGAACGACGGGTCGCCGATCAGCCAGAACGCCGTGAGCATGAGCGCGCCGGGTCCGATGTTCTGCACGGTGAACGGGACCTCCACGCTCACGCCCCCCGGCCAGAATCCGAAGTCAATCAGGGCCGGGACCACGCGGATCTGGCCTGACATGGGGCCGGCCTCCGGGCCCGGGTCGGCGGGGCCGGGGTCCTGGGCGCCCGGGTCCTCGAGTCCCGGGTCCGTCGCGAAGTCCACGGGTTCCGGATCGAGGCCCCCCTCGTCCGGTTCGATCCCCGGGTCATCGCGCGCGAGGCCGGAGTCCGTTCCGGCCGGGTCTTCGGCCTCGGGCCGGTCCGACGCCGGCACGTCGCGGTCCGAGGTCGCCCGGTCGCGGGCATCCGCGGGGACCGGCGAGTACCCGGAACACCCGCACCACCCGATTCCCAACCCCACCAGGACGAGCGCCCTTCTCATCGCGCGGGCCCCTCCAGCGGTCCGGCGAAACCATCTTACAACATCCGTCCCGTCCTGGAGCATCCTTCATCCAACACCCCGATCAGCGACCAACGCCACCGGCACTGACACCGACTCCTACCCCTTGCCTTGCCGGCGTCCGGGGTCCGGCATCCGGCATCCGGCGTCGCGGCGCACGTGGCTTTGTCGTCATGCGCCGCGCCCCGCGTCCAACGTGGTCCGGACACTGTCACTGACACTGTCTCTGTCGCCTGTCCACTGCCACTGCCCCCGGCATCCGGGGTCCGGCATCCGGCATCCGGCGTCGCGGCGCACGTGGCTTTGTCGTCAT
>DYKK01000077.1 GCA_020722625.1 Anaeromyxobacter dehalogenans | reverse complement strand
TCCAGGTACCCGCAGTTCCAGGTTCGCGTCGAGTTTCTTCGTAGATTGCGATGGCGGATCGTGGCCGTCCCGGTCCGGCCCCTCCCGATTGTAAGCGATCCGACCGAATCGCGCGTTGACCTCGATCCACGGGAAGACCAGGAGGTCCTTGGGGGCCTGATACACGGCCCGCTCGCGGTCCGACCGGGTCGTCACCGGCTCGACCTCCGCCGTGAGCGGGGCCCAGTGGTGCAGGGCGAGGGGCATGCTCCCCAGGTCGCAGCGGACCAGGGCCTCGGTATGCGCGTTGCGGACGCGGCTCGCGCGGCCCACGGCCTCGTCCACCGGGACCTGGCTGTCGTGCTCCGCGCCCGGCAGGAGCCGGGAGTGGCAGTGGTGCAGGTACCAAAGCGCCTCGGGGAGGCGGTCCAGGGACGCGACCCCGCGCGTGGACGAGGTCGGCACGTCCGCCCGGAACTGGCCGTCGCGGTGCAGCGCCACGGCTCGCTCCAGGGTCAGCGAGTGCGCCCCGGCCACGGTCTTCAGGAACCCCGGGGAATCGAGGACGGCCTTCATGACCCGGAACAGGACCCGGGCGGCCTCGCGCGAGTGGGTGGCCTGGTAGTGCTTCAGGACGTGCTCCCCCTCCACCACGGCCCGCAGGAACTTGCGCTCGCCGCTGGTCCCGTGGACCGAGCCGTTCGCGGCGGAAAACAAGAGGTTGCGGCAGACCAGGCCCTCGAGCAGGCGCTGCTCGCCGGGGGTGCCCGAGCGCAGCAGGTGCTCGGCCATGAGGGCGTTCGCGCACCCCTGGCTGTACCCCAGGAGGCCATACGGGGTCGTGGCCTTCTCGATGGCCCGGATCACGGCGGCCGCGTTGAACTCGAGCGGGCGGAACAGCCCGGTGTGCGCCCGGATGACCCGCACGCCGCGGCGTTCCTCCAGGCGGCGGAAGGCGTCCTCGAGTTCCCTCCCGCGCTCGCCGTCCGTGATGACCCCCATGCACGCGACGACCGTGAACCGCAGGCAGCCCTCGGGGAAGGGCAGGAGCAGGCGGACGAGCGGGTCCGCGCGCAGGGCCGCGCGGTCCTCGGGCCGGGCCCACAGGACGGCGATCACCGTGTCGAGGAGGTCCGACCGGTCGCCGAAGTCGTCGCGTCCCGACACCACCCGCATCCAGCGCCGCACGTCGTCCTGGTCCTCCTCGAAGGCGCGGACCACGGACAGGACCCGGAGGGCCTCTTCGTTTCGGACCCAGAACGCGCGAAGCCACGGGAGCGTGAACCCGTCCGGGACCTCGCGCAGGAACTCGGCGCACGCGGCGAAGGCGGTCTCGTACGCCCGCACGGCGCGGTCTCGGGCCGGCCCGGTCCCGAGCGACCCCGGGGTCAGGCGTCCGGCCAGCCGGTCCGCCGCGGCCACGGCGCGCCGGGCGTCGCGCTCGAGGGTCGCGGCGCGTCCCGCCGGGCAAGGGGGCGTGGGCGGGGGATGGCGAACCTCCTGGATGTGAGCCCGGCGGGCCAGGAGGCGTGGGGCGTCCTCCATGACCCGCGCGGCAAGCCGCGCCAGGGCCTCGAAGTAACTCTCGCGGGCCCGGCGTCCGCCGGCCAGGAAATCCTCCTGCCTCGGGACCTCCAGACCGAGCCGGTCTTCCAGGAAGGCCGGGAGGTCCAGGGGGTCGGCCATCCGGTCCTGGTCCTGGCTCAGGAAGGCGAACAGGACCCCGGCGAGCGCGCTGTCCGTCCCATGCCCCATCTCGATCAGGACTTCCCGCGTGAGGTCGCGAGGCCGCGCTCGCAGGCACTCCATCAGGAGGCGGTTGTTGATCTGGGTCTGGGTCCCCTGCCGGGCCTGGGACAGGCCGGCCTGGAGCAGGACCGCGACCTCGGCGGGTCCCAGGGCGCACGGCGGGCGGCTGTCCAGGGCCTCGCCGAGACCGGGGAGGGGTCCCACCGCGTCCCCGATCAGGGAGGCGAGGGCCGCAGCCTGTCCCGCGTGGGCGAGCCCGCCGAATCCCTCGCGGGACACCTCCTCCACGCGGCGCTTCACCCGAAGGACCCGCTCCAGGAAACGGACCGTGTCCGGGCGGCGCCTCCCACGGGCGCGGTCCGCCAGCATCTCGACCTGGCGCCGTGTCATCCGGGGCGCGGCCTCGGCGATGCGGTCCTGTTCACCGGGGGGAAGGGAGGCGCCCTCGGCGGCCGCCAGGACCTCGGCCGCGGACGGGAATCCCTGGCGCGCCTGCGCGAAGGCCGGGTCCGTCGCGAGCGGCTCGGCCGAGATCGGCGTCGCAGGGGGCAGGGGCTCGCCGGCCTTGAGGACGAGGTCGAGCCAGCGCAGGGCCGCGCCGACCTCGTAGTCGCGGTCCGCGAGGGCCGGGACCTCGCGGAGCACGGCCGCCGCCGCAGCCTTCGGAAGGCCACAGCCCTCGACCACGGACTGCACGACCGGGAGGAGGCGCGCGGTCCAGCGGTCGTCCCCCGCGAGGAGGACCGACAGCACCCGGGCCATCTCTGTGGACGGGAGCACGTCCGCCGGGGCCTTCACCTGTCGCAGGCGCTCTCGCGAGTCCCGGACCCACCCGCGCACCCGGGCCACCCCCTGCGCGAGGTCCGGGTTGAAGACCTCGATCGCCGCGATCACGTGGGACATCGCGGAATCCGAGAGCACCAGGTCGAGGACGTGGCGCGGCTCGGACGCCGGGTCCAGGAGGGCGTTGAAGAAGCCCACCCCGTAGAGGCCGGAGGGTTCCCCGCGGAACGACAGGCGCCCCCCCGGCGAGACGTGCGCGGTCAGGTCCCCCTCGAGGAGGTCCTCGGCCAGGAGGACCGCGCAGCGGCCGGAGCCGTGCAGGGTCGGGACGCGGCCGCGCAGGTCCCAGGAGATCCGGGCGGCCCGTGCCTCCGGGTCCCAGGGGTCCAGCGAGGCGGTGAACACGGCTCCGGCCGGGACCTCCAGGCGGCGGCCGTCCAGTTCCGCGACGAATCGCCTCAGGAGGGCGCGAGCGCTCGCCGACACGACGGGGTCCGGGGGACGGCGCCCGGACGCGACGCGGTTGACCCGGACATCCCCCCGGAGCCGGAACGCGAG
This sequence comes from Anaeromyxobacter dehalogenans, assembly GCA_020722625.1. Classification (GTDB taxonomy): domain Bacteria; phylum Myxococcota_A; class UBA9042; order DTJE01; family DTJE01; genus DYKK01. The sequence goes on along the minus strand of DYKK01000077.1, from coordinate 8,342 downwards.
GTCGGTGCGAAGGACCGGGTCGAGGACTCGGAGTTCCGGCAGGGGGGCGACCCGGGTCTCGGCGGTCAGGGCGATCCCTCCGCTCACCGAGGCGTCGAGCCACGCCCCGGAACGGGCCGGCCCCCACCCCACCTTCACGAGCACCTGGTCGAGCGCAAGACGCAGGGTGTCGTCGTGACCCACCAGGACATCCGGGTCCGTGACGGCGATCCGGGCCGTCGCGTGGGCTCCGGTCCCGGCGGGTGCCACGGCCCAGCCGTTCTGGTCCCGTGTGACCGCGAGGCGACCGCGCAGGTCCTCCCCGGCGACCCGCGCGGCCAGGCGGAGGCGACCGGCGGTGAGCGGGTGCGTCTTGTCGAGGGTCGTGTCCAGGTCCGGCCAGGAGGAGCCGGGCAGGATTCGCAGGGAGAGGCGGACCCGCGACCGGGACCCGAGAAGGGGCACGGGACCGCGGAAATCGGGTCGGAGATGACCGCGGGCCTCCAGGCGGACCGACCGGTCCGCAGGGTCCTCGGCGCGGACCTCGATCGCGGACGGGAGCAGGTCGATCCGGGACCGGGACAGGGTCGCGCGGACCCGGGCCTTCAGGACGACGCGCGGGTCCGAGGCGCGCAAGTCGGCCCGCAGGCGCGTGCGGTCCGGGGCCTCGGCCTCCCAGGAGACGGCCGGCAACCGGAGCCGCGCCTCGACGTCCGCGTCCACCCGGGCCGTGAGGTTCCACAGACTGCGGAGCAGGGCGGACACGTCCACCTGCTCCCCCCGCTCGGCGGCCGCGGCCACGAGGTCCCCCAGCAACACGCGGGCCAGGGAGGCGTGGAGGGACGGCAGGACGGACGCGGGCAGCACGACCCCGGAAAACGGCCACGAGACCCCGGTGGCCAGGCGGACCCGCCCGCTGAAGGCAGGTCGCATCTCGAAAAAATCGCTGGAAGCGGCCGGCGTGGCCCGCAGCGTCACGCCGGAGAGGGTCACCGTGACGGGGGCCTGGGCCAGGTCCGACAGGCGACCCCGGAGGCGGCCGGCGTGCGCGCGGGCCCAGTCGTTCCACGGGGGGGGGAGCCCCGCGACCCACTCGGCCGGGTCCCGTTCGCGAAAGCGGCGGTAGAGGTGGCCCAGGGCCTCGGCCGGGTTCAGGACGCTCAGCGGCTGCGGGAACTCGACGCGGACCTCCTGGACGACCGGGTCCCCGGGATGCCCCGGGGCGGGTCCAACCGCGACGACCCCGCACGCCTCGCCCCCGGCCGGGACCTCGACGCGCAGGGACGCCCGGCCCGGGATCGGGAAGCGGTGCACGCCCTCGCGCAGGCCGATCGAGAACCGGACCGTCCCCTCGCGGATCAGGCCGGGCCCGAGGTCCGGGTCGAACCAGATGCGCATCGGCTCTTCCTTACCATGTTTCCTGCGGGATCGGCCCTGGGGAATACCGCCGGATGCTACGCCGGGTCAGGATGGCCTCGATGGCGTCCATCGCTTTCTCCTCACGACCGTAGTCTAGTTCATCCGCCTTCATGATACTGTAGGCGTTGGCCCCCGAAACGGGGGGCCTCGGGTCGAGGGTCCTGTTCGGAAAGGGGGGGGGCGATGGGCCCCGTCTTCCAGTACGTCATCGAAACGAGATTCGACGTCCCTGGCGGGACCTGCCTCCTCTGTTGGACCCCGGACGCCCTGTTCTCGTTGGAACTGCCCAGGGAGTGGGAACACGCGCCTCCGAGCCTCGAGCGCGGTCTTGAAGCGCCCGCCCCGGACGAGGACGACCGCGCTCCCCCCCATGTCCGCGAAGCGATCCGGCGCATCCAGGCCCACGTTGGTGGCCGGGTCCCCACCTACGAGGACCTGCCGGTGGACCTCGAGGCCTTCCCCCCGTTCACCCGGCAGGTCCTCGCGGCGGTCCGACGGATTCCGCCGGGCGAGGTCCGGTCTTACGCGGAGGTGGCCCGGGAGGTCGGGCGACCCCGGGCGGCACGGGCCGTGGCCCGCGCGGTCGCGGCGAATCCTCTCCCCCTGGTCGTCCCCTGCCACCGCGTCGTGGCGTCGTCCGGGGGTCTCGGCGGTTTCTCGGCGCCCGGCGGAATCGCGACCAAGCGCTGGCTGCTCGGGCTCGAGGGCGTGGTTGTTCCGGCGGCAGGAGACAACGGATGATTCAACCAACCAGGCGATGGTGGGCGATGGTGCTCGCGGTGGGAGCGGCGGTGGCCTGTGGCACCGGCGGCGGGTCGGCGGGACGGCCGGACTCGACGCCCGAGGCGGTCCAGGAGACCCTGGGGACGGACCACGCGGGACCCGGAGACCTGGCCGGAGACGCCGGGGAGGACGTGCGGGTCCCGGGGGATGCGGACGCGCTGCCCGAGGCGGACGAAGTGGATGTCCCGGTGTCGGACCCGGGGGACGCGGTCCCGGACGAGGTCGCGGACGTGCCGGCCGAGGACCCGGACATCGCCCCGGCGGACCCCGGCGCGCCGGATGGCGATGTCGGGATGGACCTCCAGGCCAACGAGGTCACGGACCCCGGAGGGGGCGGCGACGAGGCGGGCCCCGATGCCCCGCCCCCGGCCTCGTGCGACAACCCCCCGCTCCCCGAGCCGCCGTCCGGGTCCTGCACCCTCACGCCGGGCGACGCCTGGCTTTTGGTCCGCGGGGACCTCGTGGTCCCGGGGGGCCTCTTGCACAACGGGCACCTCCTGGTGGACGCGACCGGCATCATCCGGTGCGCCGCGTGCGACTGCTCGGGACAGCCGGGATTCGCGGGGGCGACCCGGCTCGACTGCCGGTGGGGGCTCGTGAGCCCGGGGCTCATCAACCCCCATGACCACATCACGTACGCGGGCAACGACCCCGCGGACCACGGGACCGAGCGCTACGACCACCGCCACGAATGGCGCAAGGGCCTGAACGGCCACACGAAAATCCCGGTTCCACAGACCTCGAACGCGGTCGCGTGGGGGGAGTTACGCCACGTCCTGGCCGGGACCACGTCCCTGTTCGGGTCGGGGGGCGTGGGCGGCCTCGTGCGGAACCTGGACAGGGACACGTCCGGGCTCGACCCCGCGAAGAAGGTGACCTACGACACGTTCCCGCTCGGGGACAGCGGCGGGCAGATGCTGGTGGGGTCCTGCGCCTATCCCTCGATCGAGTCCGCGTCGTCCGTGGCCCAGATGCCCTGCTACATCCCGCACGTGGCCGAGGGCGTCAACGACGAGGCCCGCAACGAGTTCCTGTGCCTGAGCGGGGCCGGGACCGGGGGTCAGGACCTGGTCCGGCCCAACACGGCCTTCATCCACGGCGTCGGGGTCCGGCCCGAGGACGTGGCGACCATGGCCGCGGAGGGCACGGGGCTGGTCTGGTCGCCGCGCTCGAACCTGGACCTGTACGGGAACACGGCGCCGGTCACGGTCTATGCGAGGCTGGGCGTGCGCATCGCCCTCGGCTCGGACTGGACCGCGTCGGGTTCCATGAACATCCTGCGCGAGTTGCGCTGCGCCGACTCGTTCAACCGCACCTATCTCGACGGCTTCTTCAGCGACCGCGACCTGCTGGACATGGTCACGGTCCGGGCGGCGGAGGTGATGCACCTGGACGACGTCATCGGGTCGTTGAAGCCGGGGCTCCTGGCGGACATCGCCGTCTTCGACACGCGCCAGCGGGCGGACGAGCGGGCGGTCCTGGAAGCGGGCGTGCAGGACGTGGTCCTGCTCTTGCGGGCAGGCGTGCCCCTGTACGGGGACGCGGACCTGGTCGCGGGCCTCCCCGGGGGGGCGTCCGGGTGCGAGCCCCTCGACGCCTGCGGCGTGCCGAAGCGCGTGTGCGCCCAGCGCGAGACCGGGAAGCCGCTCGCGGACCTGGCGCCCGCCTCGGCCTATCCGCTGTTCTTCTGCGAGGCCCCGGACGCCGAGCCCTCGTGCACCCCCTATCGGCCCGGCGAATACGACGGCCTCCCGACCGAGGACGACCTGGACGGGGACGGGGTGCCGAACGCCGCGGACCTCTGCCCGCGCGTCTTCGACCCGGCCCGGCCCGTGGACCACGGGAACCAGGCCGACGCGGACGGGGACGGGACCGGCGATGCGTGCGACCCGTGTCCGTTGCTCGCGTTCGCGACCGAGTGCGCGGCCCCGGACCCCGACGACCCGGACGGCGACGGCCTCCCCTCGGCCCTCGACAACTGCCCGTCCGTCGGGAACCCCGGCCAGGAGGACCACGACCAGGACGGGAAGGGGGACGCGTGCGACCCCTGCCCGGATGCCTTCAATCCCGGGCTGGAGCCGTGTCCGGTCACGATCCGGGACCTCAAGACGGGCGCGATCCCCCTGGGCACCCGGGTCCAGGTGGGCCCGGCGCTCGTCACGGGCGTCGGGAAGAAGGACGGGAACCCGCAGGGGTACTTCGTCCAGATGGTCCCGGGGGACCCGGGATACGTGGACGCGGACTGGAGCGGACTCTACGTCTATGACCCGGCGGGCGCGGGAGGGGTCGCGGCCGGGGACCGGGTCGTGGTCAGCGGAACCGTGCAGGAGTTCTACGGCCAGGTCCAGGTGTCGCAGGTGACCTCCCTGTCCGTCGTGAGCCACGGGGAGGCCGGCCCCGACCCTGTGCCGGCGCTTGCCCCGGAGGTCGCGACCGGGGGACCGCGCGCGGCCGCGCTGGAGGCGGTCGTGGTGCGGATCGAGGGCGCGATCGTCACGGACGTGGCGCCCGCGCCGGGTCCCGGCGACGCGGCCCCCACGCACGAGTTCGTGGTGGACGGGGTCCTGCGGGTCAACGATTTCCTCTACCCGGTGGACCCCTTCCCCACCGTGGGCTGGACGTACGCGACCCTGGCGGGCGTGCTGAGGTTCGCGAACGGGCATTCCAAACTGGAGCCGCGCGGCCCCGAGGACGCGGTGCTCGCGGGGCCGCGCCTGGTCGCGCTGGAGCCGGACTTCGGCTTTGTCCTCGCGGGCGCGGGTCCCATGGTCCCGGTCCCGGGGATGCGCGTGCGACTCGACCACGCGGCGGAGGAGCCGGTGTGGGTGACGGTGGTCTCCGGCGACGAGACGCGGGTCGCGGTCCCGGGCGGGGGCGTGGAGGTGCCGGCCGGGGCCGCGGAGGCGGACGTGCTCGCGGAAGGGCTCGCGGCGGACTCGGAGCCGGTCCCCATCACCGCAATCCTCGGGGACGAGCAGGCCACGGCCGGCCTCCGGGTCGTGGGGGAGGACGAGGTCCCGGCCCTGGCCTCGCTGGTCCCGGAGGAGACGACGATCGAGGTCGGGGCCCAGGGGCAGGTCCTCGCGGTCCTGGACCTCCCCGCGTTCCTCGGCCCGGTCCCCCTGGAGGTATCCAGCGAGCCGGCCGGGGTCGTGGACCACCCCGCCACGGTCGAGGTGCTGCAGGGAGACGTCGCGGCCTCGATCCCCCTGACCGGGGTCGCGGCCGGGGACGCGGAGGTCCGCGTGACCCTCGGCGGGGACGTGCTCGGTGTGCTCGTCCACGTGGTCGAGCCCGCGTCCGGGGGACTGATGCTCGCCGAGGTCTATTACGACCACCCCGGCACGGACGACGGGTTCGAGTGGGTACGGCTCTACAACGGGACCTCGCAGGCGGTGGACCTTGCCGGCTACAGCCTGGGCATGGGCGGGACGGACTACACCGCGGGCCTTTATGCCCTGTCGGGGGTCGTGGGGCCGGGCGAGTGCTTCCTGGTGGGCGGCCCAGGGTCCGTGCCCGACAACGGGGCGCCGGTCTATTCCCAGGCCCTCAACTTCAACCCGGACCTTCAGAACTCGGGCTCCACGGCGGACGGGGTGGCCCTGTTCGCGGTCCCGGCCTCGCAGGTCACGACGACGACCGTGCCGATGGACGCCGTGATCTACGGTGTTCAGAACACGAACGGCCTGATGGACGCCTCGGGCGGGCCGGGTCCTGTCCACGTCGGGGACGCCCCCTCGGGGTCGAGCCTCTTGCGCGTGGGCGTGGACCAGTGGGTCGTCTCCCCGACGCCCACGCCCAACGCCTGCGCCCCGATCCGGTGACACCCGCGAGCGGATCCCCTAGAATCCTGGACGACCCACGCCCGGGTCACCGTTCGGAAGGAGGCCCGCATGACACCCAACCGGACCCTCGTCACCCTGCTCCTCGTCCTGGCGGCCAACTGCGGCGAGGGCGCAGGTCCGGCCACCGACGCGTGGAGCGACCCGGGTGGACTCGATCGTCCGGACGTTTCGGACCGCACGTCCGACCCGGGGCCCGACCCTGTGCGCGACGCCCCCGAGGTCGCGGAGGCCCCGGACCTCGCGGACACCCCGGCAGACGCCCCCGACCTCGCGCCCACGGACCCGGGCCCCGACGGGGAGGCCGCGGACGCTCCCCCCGAGACCGTGGTCCGCCGCTTCACCTTCAAGGTCGTGGCGGGCATCAGCATGGGCGCGAACGCGGTCACCATCGCGGCCCACCACCCCGACCGGTTCGACGCGGTGGGCAGCATGGGGGGGTACGTGGACTACCGCTACCTGACCCACATGATGACGTATTTCTTCACGGGCGGGTTCTGCCCGCGCGAGACGATCCTCGCGAACCTCGCCCACATCGCCGACCCGGACTGGCCGGGCTCGTTCTGCGGGCCGGTCAAGCCCACGATGCCCTGGGAGTGGGACGACTGGAGCTTCAACCATTTTCACTATGATGAGTCGGGATTCAAGTCGGGGCGCAACTTCCTCTTCGAGGTCCTGGGCGGGTTCATGATGGCCTTCGGCAACCTGCTCTACTACAACCCGGACCACCCCCTGCTCCCGCCGGGCGTCTCGCTCGACTGGTTCGTCAACGATCCCGAGCCGTGCGCGCATCCCGAAGTCATCGGCCAGCCTTACAACTACAACGCCGAGTACAACCCCGACGGGGCGTATCCCCTGATCACGTTCTGTGACGGCGACACGGTCGAGTGCGACGACTCGGACCCGGCCTGCTGGAAGGCCAAGGGGACCTACGAGCCCGACCAGGAGCACACGCTCCCGATCTGGTTCTTGCTGGCCGTGGACTTCAACGGAAACGGGCGGCGGGACTACGGGGAACCCGTCGTGCTGAACGCCTTCGAGCGCTGGCGGGACGTCGGGGCGGACGGGTGCGACAACGCATCCGAGGACGGCCAGGGTGGCTGTCTCGCCGAGCCCCGCGCCGCGCCTGCGGGCGGCGACCCCAACCACGACGACTACGACCTGCTGGACAACCCGGGGGGCACCGAGAACGACTTCGAATACGAGGACGGCGAACCCTACGACGACTGGGGTCTGGACGGGGTGCCGGACACGGGAGACTACGGGGAGGCCGACGGCCGATACGACCGGAATCCGCGGCTCCAGGCCGTGCTCGACGAGGGGGATGCGCGCACGTTCCTGCGCGAGGCGCCGCTCGACACGATCACGCGCCTGACGTGGTGGTTCGACGGCGGCATCCGGGACGCCCTGCACGCGGTCCCGTGCACCATGCAGCAGTGGAACGCGCTCCGCCTGCGCGGCCTGCCCGTCCGGGCTTACGACGACTTCGGGTCCACGCCCACGTCCATCGCCCCTGGCGTGTCGTGCGACGAGTTCCTGGGCGTCCTGGGCGACCTGGACTACTCGTCCGCGGCCATGGGCCAGTACGTGATGCTGCGCTACGGCGACCCGAACGCATCCCCGGCCCTGATCCAGCAGGGCAGCGGCAAGCACGTGGGCCTGGCCTGCGAGATCGTCAACCGCGCGCTCCTGTTCTACACGATGGCGGCCTTCCGGATGCCCGACCCGATCCTCGTGGCCGACGGCGACACGCAGGGGCGCATCGTGAACACCTCGTACTACTCGGACGCCCTGCAAAACCGCGTCCGCTACTCGGTGAGCCTGCCCCCGGGGTACGACGCGCCCGAAAACGCAAACCTGCGCTACCCGGTCCAGGTCTTCTTGCCGGGCCACGGGATGGCCGCGGCGGACATGGTCCAGACCGGCATCATCTTCAACATGTTGATGGGCCAGGGCCGCATCCCGCGCTTCATCCTGCTGGCCCCAGAGGGTCAATGTTGTTATTATCAGAAGTCAACTGGAAAGCGCCTGTGCGGTTGCGACGACGCCCAGAGCGGTTCTGGAATGGATTGCCTGGACCCCGATTGCCGAGGCCCCCACGAGACGTGCGAGGTCTTCCGGAACGTCCCGGGCAGCGACCTCGAGCAGGAGTGCCCCGCGGGCCACTTCTTCGTCAACCACGTCACGGACCGGTGGGGCCACCAGGAGGTCTCCGACATCATGCGGTTCGAGGACAGCCTGATGGAGTTGCTGGACGTCGTGGACCAGGAGTACCGGACCCGGCCTCCCGAGGACGTGGAGGTCCCCGCAGACTTCTGA
>DYKK01000076.1 GCA_020722625.1 Anaeromyxobacter dehalogenans | reverse complement strand
TGGGGCCGCGAATTCCAATTCGCGGCACGTCGCGTGACGACCCACCCCGTTCGCGCCGAAATCTCACGCGCGGGCCGGGGTCAGCGCGTCTGGTCCATCAGGTCGCGGGCCTTGGCGGCGAGTTCGTGGTCCGGGGGGACCATCTCGATGACGCGGGAGAGTTTGTCCCGGGCCTCGGCCTTGCGCCCGGCCTGGAGGTCGGCCCGCGCCTCGTCCAGGGTCCGCGAGGCCTTCGAGACGCACTTGTCGAGGACCTCCTGGGCCGTGCGGTCCTGGGGGTTGTACATCAGGGCCCGCTTCGCGCTCTTCGCGGCCAGGAGGTAGTCCGTGTTCTGGATGGCGACCGCGGCGCGCCGCCGGTAGGTCTGACCCAGCAGGCCCCGGATCTCGCCCTGGTAATGGTCGTTCACCTCGTGGTCGAGCCGCAGGGCCAGGTTCAGGCCGCGGTCCGCCTCGTCCAGACGGTTCGCGGCCAGGGCGTCGCGGCCTTCGCGAAACGCCTGGGCGAACCGCTCGATCCGCGAGGCGAGTCCCTGGGCCTGGGCGGCCTCGGCCTTCGGCGCCCCGGCCGCGCCGTCCCGCAACTTCCCCACGGCCTGCGCGAACGCGCCCCGGTCGTACAGGTCGAGGGCCTCCCGGATGTCGATCCTGCCCGCCCGGGGGCGCGCGGGCCCCTGCGGTCGCGCGGTCGCGACAACCGTCGTGGTCGGGGGACGGGGCTCCAGCCGGATGCCCGCGGCCTCGAGTTCCTTGCGCAGGGCGAGCACGCGTTCGTCCTGAGGCTGCTCCTCGAGCAGCGCCACGTACGCCGCCTTCGCCTCGTCCTTCTTGCGCTCTTTCAGCAGGGCGCGGACCTTCTCGATGACGAGGACCACCATCCGGTCCCGGGCGGTCGCGATGGCCTCGCGGGCCTCGGCGTAATAGACGCTCGTGTCCGGGATGCGGCCGAAGGCGCCCACCGATTCCTGGACCTTGCCTTCCGCGAGCAGCGAGCGTCCGGCGGCCAGGGCCTGCGCGTGGCGACGCTCCTCCCGCGCCCGGTCCAGGGACTGCGCCACCCCGTCCGCGCCGGCGTCGAGTTCCAGCGCCCGCTCGAAGGCCGCGACCGCCGCGTCCCAGTCCCTCGCCTGGACCGCCTCCAGTCCCTTCGCGACCTGCTGCTTCGCCTCCTCCTTCGCACGGGCCGCGGCCGCCACCTCCTCCGGGGACGGCCCCTGCACGGCCGGCTCGCCTCCGAGCGGCAGGATGCGCACCCCGAAACCGAACTGGGCGACGAGGACCGTGACGACGGCCAGGCCGATCACGCCCCCGACCACGGCCGCGACCGGGAACCGGCGGCGCTCCGCGGCGGGGGCCTGCTCCGAGACCTCGATCCGCGCCGGCGGCTGGATGCGGATGGGCTCGATGGGAGGGGACTCCGCGATGACCGTCGCCGCCTCGTCCTTCGCGACCTCCGGGACCTCCAGCGCCCTCGTCTTCTCCGCGTCGCCCGTGAAGGCCAGGAGCGTCTGTCCGGCCTCGATCTGGGCGCCTTCCTCCAGGACGATCTCCCCCTGGATCCGCTGTCCGCCGACGCGCGTGCCGTTCACGCTGCCGAGGTCCTTCAAGACCCACCGCGCATCCCGGTAGTGGATCTCGAAGTGTCTTCGCGACACGCTCGGGTCGTTGAGCACGATGTCCGCGTCCAGGGACCGCCCCACCGCGACGGACCGGTCGGACAGGGGGAACTCGCGCCCGCGGTCATTGCCGAACTGGACGATCAGGCGCGCCTGCGGCCTCGGCGCGGGAGGCTCCTCGGGGAAGATCGGGGCCTGCAACAGGACCGTCTTCTCTGGTTCCGGCTCCTCGGGTTTGGAGGCCGCCTCGGGGGTCGCCGGCGCCGGGACCTCCAGGGCGCGCGTCGCCTCGTCGTCGTCCGGTGAACCACCGGCGTCTCCGCCGACGGACACCGAGGTCGGGGCACTGTCATCGGATTCCGAAAGAGCGGCCGTATCAATCAGGGTCTTGTTGTCGTCGTCCCCAGGGTTGTCCACGCGTCCGTCCTTGTTGCCCATCTCGACTTCCTGCCATCGGGCCGGAAGCGATTCTAGGTCAACGGCGCCCGTTGTCAAAGCGGTTTGTGCCGCCCCGGAGGATTGGATAGGATGTGGGCCGGGCGTTCCGGGAGGAGCCGCGATGATGCGATTCGCAGGCGGCCGGCCAGAATCCGCTGCCAAATCCAGCAACATTTCGGAATCGCTTCAAGGGATCCAGCGCTCTGTTCACCACCCTGGAGCGGCGACCGCCGGTCGCCGTCTGCGTCAAACAGCGAGGATGCTTGTGCCGGCGATTCTCCGGCGGAGGGCGATGACGGGTCTGGGCTGGATCGTGGCGATGGTGGTCGTCGGATGCGGGGGAGGGTCCGGGGACGGGACTCCCGACGCCGGGGACGCGGTTCCGGTGGACCCGGGCGGGGATCCGGCGGGCGACGAGGCCGGCGACCCGGGCCCCGAGGCGCCCCCCACGGACGCCCCCGCCGAGGACGGGACCGCCGACGCGGAAACGCCCGCGTCGTGCGAGACCCCGGCCCAGGGACGCCTGGCCCCGCCGGTCCCCGACCCGAAGAAGTTCGCCCTGGCGGTCTTCCACTTCAACATCCAGTACGTGGCGGGCGGCCTGCGCGGGCTGATGCCCCCGGAGCGGGACCCGGAGGGGATGTTCGATTACGACAACGACGCCCTCGAGGACCTTATCGTGACGGAGTCCTTCGAGCCCCTGCTGGACCTCTTCCTGGCCCACCCGACCTTCGCGGCGGACATCGAGATGCAGGGCTACATGCTGGACGTGATGATGGACCGCCACCCCGCGGTGGTCGGGAAGATGCGCGCGCTCGTGGCGCGCGGGCAGATCGCGGTCCAGTCGTTCCACTACGCGGACCAGCTGTTCACGGCGCATTCACGCTTCAGCATGGACCACAGCGTCGAGAGGAACCGCCGCGCCTTCGAGCGCGCCTGCCTGCCCCTGTCTCCGGTCGTCTTCGCCCAGGAGGGCCAGTTCTCGGAGGGGATGCTCGAGGTGATGAAGTCCGCGGGACAGACCGTCGGGCTCATGAAGGGAGGACCCTTCCACTATCAATATTCGTCCGTTCCGGACCGCCTGCTCTACACGCTGCGCGGGCAGGACGTGGTGACCACGCGGGGGATGTCCGAGGGGCCGTTCACCGTGACGTGGTGGTTTGTGGACGACGGCGAACTCGCCCTCACCGGCGAGATGAACCCCTACATGGGATCGGCGTTCCGTTACAGCGAGGCGGCGGCGAAGAAACTGACCCAGCAACTGGAGCAACTCCAGGCCGACGGCTTCTTCCTGACCACGGTCGAGGACTACGTCCGCTCCCTGAAGGAGGCGGGGGTCCAGGCGGAGCCGCTCCCGTACTCGCTCGACCTGACCTGGCGGCCCGACGACTCGGACAACCTGTACGCGTGGATGGGGCGGGCCGGGCTGTGGGGGCCCGACGAGGCCGACAACGAGGTGTGCACGTCGCTCGAGCGTTCGCGTATCGCCCTGATGGCCGCGGGGGCCGCCCTGGACTGGGCGGACGCGGAGGCGCTGGACGTGGAGGTCCCCGCGCTGCGGGCCGCCTGGCGAGACGCGATGCGCCTCCAGGTCCTCGGGGAGGTCAGCGACTCGACCGGCTGGAACCCCTGGGCGGGCGAGGTCCGGTACTCGCTGGAGCGCGCGGCCGCGGCCCTCGACGCGGCCGAGGACATCCTGTCCGCCGTGCAGGCCGCCTCGGGCAAGCCGCACCTCGCGATCCACACCGGCGGCGGGGTGGAGGCCCTCGACGAGCCACCGCCCGGGCCGGCCTGGGAGCCGGCCGAGGCCCCCTTCGAGGTCGAGGTGGACGCCCCCGGCTTCGACGTGGATGTGACCTGGCGGGAGGCCGTGCCCGCCGGGGTCCCGCGCACCCTGGAGTTCACCGTCCGGCTGACCCGGCAGGACCCCACCGCGGCCTCGGTCACCCTCTGGTTTCCGCGGACGGGGGACCGCCTGATTTACAGCCCCGCGATGCTCGACGAGGTCGCGGACCTGGCGCTCGCGGACCTCCCCGGCTCCCAGGGCCTGGTCAACGTCCCCGCGGCCAACGGGCTGGTCGGCCTCGGCGGCGGGGTCTTCCTGATCAAGGACCTGCGGACGGTCCACCTGTCCGCGTTCTTCCCCAAGGGGGAATCCCGCGTCTTCTTCCGGGACCAGACCCTGAACGGGGCCGGACCCGATGCGTTCCGGTTCCTCGTCCTGACCGGCGCGACCGCGGACGAGGCGCTCCAGGCGGCCCGGGACCTCAACGTGGTTCCGACCGTGGTGTACCCGTGATCGATCTCGCGAGGGTCGGTCAGTATTCCTGGACGGCCTGGAGTTCCCGTTCCATCTCGGTGACGGGGGGTTCCAGGGACTTGACCACGGGCGGGCGGCCGGGTTCCTCGATGCGGACCTCGGTCGCCGTGATGGACACGACCTTGCCCTGGCGGTTCCCGATCCGCGTCCCCGCCTGGATCACATAGGATTTTCCCTTGGGGTCCACGACAAGGGCCTTCGCCTGGGCGGTCGCGCTCATGATCAGGACCAGTCTGTACGAGTCCACGTCGAAGAACTCGAGCGGCGTCTTCGGTTCCTCCCCCTCGCCTTCGGCCTCCTCCATCGAGACCTCGACGTGGGGCGCGAATCGCGCGAGGTTGGAGCGGAAGGGGTCCACCTTGCCCTCGATCGGCCTGCGCAGGGACTGCTGGAAATACGGCCGCAACAGCGCGGCCTTGGGATTGGTCCCGAGCGCGCCCGGGCCGGCGGCCTGGGCGCCGGCGCCCGGCGGAGGGGCGTTCTCGGCGCCGGGCTGGCGGGTCAGTCGCCCGGTCCTGGGGTCCGTCAGGGCCTTGACGTTCTCGCGCGAAGGGCCCTGCCGTTCGCCCAGGTCGGTCGTGACCTGGCCGCAACCGCCCGCGACGACCAGGACGACGACCGCGTGGAGGTACCGGTGCGCTCCCGTCATTTCGGCCCCCCGGGGGCGGTTGCGACCGCGGCCCCCGTATAGACGAACGCCATGGCCGTGAACTTGATCTTCAGGAGGGTCTGCTTCGACGCCTCCTCGTAGGTCAGGACCCTCTTCGCATACTGCTCTTGCGGGGTCAGACCGCGCCGCTTCTCGCGTTCGTTCAGGACCCTCAACAGCCCGACGTCCCCGGCCACCTGTTCCAGGCTCCCCGCGGACACCGCGTCCACCCGCAGGTCCTTGGGGTTGATGAGGCGCTTGCTCGGAGCGGCGAGGGACTTCAGGAAGTTCACGAACTGCGGGTACGTCCCCGTCATCTCCACGTTGAACGGGATGCCCCGGTATCCCTCGCCCTCGGACGGGGTCTTGAGGGGCTCGAACCTCAGGACGACGAGCCCGGCGAGGTCCGCGTCCGCCTTGATCGAAGCGATCAGGCCCGGCAGTTCCTCCTCGCGAGGAAGCATCTTCTCGAACTCGGCCTTCCGCCGAAGGGCCTCGGTCCGCTCGCGGGCCATGCGGTCCTTGAACTCGGGAGAATCGAATTCCTTCAGTTTTCCATACTCGGACATCGCGCCCCGGTACTTCCGGTCCTGGACGCCGATGTCGTCGCTGATCGGGGAGAGGAGCGCGTAGTAGGTCAGCCCGCCGAGGACCGCGAGCACGATCCCGACCACCAGCAGGCGCTGCGGAAGCGGCAAGCCCAGAAACCTGTCCACCGCATCCCCTCCCGGTCACCGGGGCCCCGAGGTCGGTCCGCCCGGCCCGCCCGCCGGGGACCCCGTCGCCGCCACCATCCCCTGGTCCTCGGGCGGACGGTACTGAAGCCCGGCCGTGACCGTGAACTCCACGAACTTGATCCCGAGTTCCGGCGAGACCTTGCGCATCTGGAGCCCGGGCTCCACGTGGGTGAAGAAGTCCGACGAATCGAGCCGCCGATAGAATTCGGCCACGTCCTCGTGGTCCGCGGCCTCGCCATAAAGGGTCAGCATCCCGCCCTTTTCCTCGATCCGGCGGATCCACAGCCGTCCGGCATCCCACTTGGGGTTCCAGCCCACGAGTTCCTGGGCCTTGATCTCCTCGGAGAAGGCCGGCGAGTCCGGGGTCGTGGCGAGGGCATACGAAAGGTACTGGAGCATGTTCGGGGGGCCGACCTGGCCCGCCCTCAGCGATTCGAACACGCGGGCCTGGCGGTCGAGGTCCGCCTTCTCGACCTGCCACTGCTCCCAGGACTCCTTGACCTTCTTCAGCGTCTCGACCTTCGCGACCGCCTCCTTCGCCTTCTTCATCGCGGTATCGAGGTCCGAAACCAGCATCTGGTGCCACACGAACAGGAAGACCCCCTCGACCAGGAACAGGGCCAGGTAGAGGTACAACTGGGCGCTGGGGGCCCTCGCCTTGGGCTTGACCTTCGTGCCGATGAGGTTGATGCGGATCATGCGGCATCCCCCGGTCGTCGCAAGGCCAGGCCCACGGCGGCCCCGGCCACCGGCGCCGCCCGCTGGAGCAGGTCAATGTCGAACCGGCGTGCGTCCACCGCGATGTTGCGGAAGGGGTTCACGAGTTCCACCGGGACCTCCATCCGCCGCTCGATGGCGCGGATGAGGGCCGGCAACTGCGCGGAACCCCCGCTCAGATAGACACGGCCGATGTCCGCCTTGATGGAAGTGGCCACGAAGAAGTCGAGGGACCGCTGGACCTCCGTCACCATCTGGTCCGTGACGCGGTCCGCGATCTTCGCGACCTCCCGGGCCACGGTCGAGGACGAGAGGGACGACTCCGCGCCGGTCTTGAATGCCTCGGCCTCGTCGTACGAGACGTTGAACTGCTTCTGGATCTCGGCCGTCAGCGCGGCCCCGCCCATCGCGATGTCGCGGGTGAACGCGATCGCGCCGCCGGAAAGGACCCCGACGTTGATCGAGTTGGCCCCGACGTTCAGCAGGGCGAGCGTCTGGTCCGCCGGCACGGAATAGTTGACCTCAAACATGTTGAGGCACGCAAAGATCGACACGTCCACCACGGTCGGACGCAACCCGCCCTCGACCGCGACGGACACGTACTCGTTCACCACGTCCTTCTTCGCGGCCACCATCAGGACGTCCATCTGGCCCTGACCCGCGCGGGGGTTCAGGATCTGGGCGTCCACGTTCACGTCCTTGATGTCGAAGGGGATGTACTGCTCCGCCTCCCACAGGATCGAGTCGTCGAGTTCCTCGCGCGTCATCTCGGGGAGCGACAGTTTCTTGATGATGACCGACGAGCCCGACACGGAGAGCGAGCACTCGGCATCCTTGACGCCGGCCTCGCGCACCAGGTCGCGGATGCGCTCGACCACCGCGGTGAAGTTCATGATGCGGCCCTCGACCACCGCGTCCGGGGGGAGGGGACCCATGTTGAAGGACAGGAGTTCCCACGAGCCGGAGGCCTGGCGCAACCGCACCAGTTTCACCATGCTCGACCCGATGTCGAGCCCCACGACGCCGTGGCGACCGCCGAACAGACCCATTCCGGCCGTCCGTGAAAACAGGCCACCATAATGTTCCCGCCGGACGCGAGAGGTGTCAAGAAAACGTCCTACTTATCGGAGAGGAACGAATTCTTCGACCGCGATCCCGAACCCGGAGAGGCCCGAGAACCTGCGGGGGTTGTTCGTGAGAACGCGCAGGCGGGTGGCCCCGAGTTCCCGCAGGATCTGGGCCCCGAGGCCGTAGTCGCGGAAGGTCATACGGGACTCGTCGCGCACCGCGCGGTCCAGGCGCGCGGAGGGGTCCGGCTCGGCGCGGACGCGCTCGAGCGACTTGAGGAGGTCCGCCCCGGTCTCCTCGCGGTTCAGGTACAGGAACACGCCGCACCCCTCGGACGCGATCGCGGTCAGGGCCTGCTCGACCTCCTCGCGGCCCCCGCCCCCCGAGAACGAGAACGTGTCCCCGGGGAAGTTCGCGCGGTGCACCCGGACCAGGACCGGCCGGTCGGGTTGAATGTCTCCCAGGACCAGGGCCAGGTGAGCCCGCCGGTTCGGGACGGCCGGGTCGGCCCCGGAGGGGTGGGCCGCGTCGAGCGTGGTCGTGAACGCCCGGACCGTGAACGGGCCGAAGTCGGTCGGGAGGTCCGCGGACGCGACCTCCTCGACAAACCGCTCCGTCTTCAGGCGGTGCGCCACGATGTCGGCGACGGCCACCACGGGCAGGTCGTGGCGGCGGCCGAACTCGCACAACTCGGGCAGACGCATCATCGTGCCGTCGTCGCGCAGGACCTCGCAGATCACCGCCGCCGGCCGCAGCCCCGCCAGGCGGGCGAGGTCCACCGACCCCTCGGTCTGGCCCGTGCGGACCAGGACGCCTCCGGCGCGGGCCCGCAAGGGGAAGACGTGGCCGGGCGAGACGAAGTCCCTGGGGCCGGCGTCGGGCGAGGCGGCCCGGCGGATCGTGACCGCGCGGTCGAGCGCCGAGACGCCGGTCGTGATGTCGTCGCGGGCGTCAATCGAGACGGTGAAGGCCGTCCCGAGCGGCGCGGTGTTGCGCTCGGTCATCGGGTGCAGCCCCAGGGCGTCGCAGCGGTCGGGGTCGAGCGCCAGGCAGATCAGGCCACGCGCCTGCTTCGACATGAAGGCGACCTGTTCCGGCGTGATCGTCTCGGCCGCGGCCACGAGGTCGCCCTCGTTCTCGCGGTCCTCGTCGTCCACCAGGATCAGCATGCGCCCTTCGCGCAGGGTGGCGAGGGCCTCGGAAATGGTCGCCAGCGTCCGGCCGTCCGTCACGTCCCGATCCTCCGCCGCGCGGCCTCGACCACGTCCGACAGCACCTGGAGGGCCTCGACCGGCGTCATGCGGTCCACGTCCACCGTCGCGAGCCTCGCCACGACCGGGTCGGGTTCCTCGGGCGCGGGCGCGACCCCGAACAGGTCCAGTTGCGCGACCGGGCCGCCCTCCGCACCCGCCCCCCGTCCGCCCGCCCCGGGGTCCCCGCGTCGCTTCGAGCGCGCCAGGACGGGCCGGCCGGTCGCGTCCCACTCCCCGGCCTCGAGGTTGGCGAGGACTTCCCTCGCGCGGGCGAGGACCTCGTCCGGAAGCCCCGCGAGGCGCGCGACCTGGATACCATAGGACTTGTTGGCCGGTCCGTCCACGAGTTTGCGCAGGAAGAGGATCTGGCCGCCCCACTCCTGGACCGCGATGCTGAAGTTGCGCGTTCTCGGCAGGATCCTCGCGAGGTCCGTCAGTTCGTGGTAGTGGGTCGCGAACAGGGTCCGGCACCCGACCCGGGCCTGGATGAACTCCGCCATGGCCCAGGCGATGGCCACCCCGTCGTAGGTCGAGGTCCCGCGCCCGATCTCGTCGAGCACGACCAGGCTTCGATCCGTGGCCCGAGCCAGGATCTCGGCCGCCTCGGACATCTCGACCATGAAGGTGCTGCGGCCGGCCGCAAGGTCGTCCATCGCGCCGACCCGAGTGAACAGGGCGTCCACCAGGCCGATCTCGGCCTCGTCGGCGGGCACGAACGACCCCGCCTGCGCCAGGATCACGGTGAGCGCGACCTGGCGCATCACCGTGGACTTCCCGGCCATGTTGGGGCCGGTCAGGATGTGCAGCGTCTCCTCGACGCCGTCCATGGCGACGTCGTTCGGGACGAAGGACCCCGGGGGGAGCGACGCCTCCACGGTCGGGTGGCGGCCCTGGACGACGCGCAGACCCCGACCGGGCGTGACCCGGGGGCGGCGGTAGCCCCGCGTGTGGGCCACCTCGGCCAGGGCCGCGAGGGCATCGATCCGGGCCAGCCCCGACGCGAGTCCCTGGAAGGCCGGGACCGCCCCGAGGACCCGTACGCGATGTTCTTCGAATATTTCGTATTGTATTGTTTTCGACCGCTCGTCCGCGCCGGCGATCTGCTGCTCGAGGCGGGAGAGTTCCTCGGTGACGTACCGCTCGGCGTTCGCCAGGGTCTGGCGGCGCTGGTACTCGGGCGGCACGCGGGCCTGGGACGAGCGGCTCACCTCGATGCCGTAGCCGAAGACGCGGTTGTACCGGACCTTGAGGGTCGGGATCCCGGTGCGCTCGCGTTCGCGGACCTCGTACTCGGCGAGGTAGCGCCGGCCGTTTTCGGCCATGTCCAGGGCCTCGTCCAGGGCCGTGTGGACCCCGCGTCGCACCATGCCGCCCTCCCGCACCGTCGCGGGCGGGTCGGGGACAAAGGTCTCCTCGATGGACCGGGCCAGGTCGGAGAGGACCTCGGGGACGACGACGAGGTCCGCGAGCCCGGCGTCGCGCGAGCCGATTTCGGACGCGCACCGCCCCGCGGCGCGCACCGCCCGGGCCAGGGCCAGGAGGTCCCGGGCCGTGGCCGCCCCCCCCGCGAGCCTCGTGAGCACCCGCTCGACGTCCGGCGCCCCGTCCAGGGCCGCCCGGACCCCGGCCCGCATCGTCGGCTCCCGGACGAGGGCCTCGACGCGGTCCAGGCGCTCGTCAATCCGCGCGATGTCCATCAGGGGCGCGAGGAGCCAGGACCGGAGGAGGCGCGACCCCATGGGGGTGCGGGTCCGGTCCAGGAGGTGGAGGAGCGACCCCGCGCGCCGCCCGTCGCCGGCGCTCGCGACCAGTTCGAGGTTCCGGATGGTGTTCGGCGGGAGCAGGAGGGTGTCGCGGAAGGGCAGGGGGGTCAGGGGCTGGACGGTCCGCAACAGGGCGGGCCAGGTCCGGCCCACGTAGGCCAGGATCGCGCGTGCCGCCAGGCGCACCGCGGTCGGGGTGGCGTCGCCGGCGGGGAGCAGCCGGTCCTCCTCGGGAGCGGCCCCATCGAGGTCTCCGGCGGGGACCGGCGTGTGGAGGGCCCCGAGGGAGGCGAGTTCCTGGCGGACGGGGTCGGGGGTCTGCTCCGGGACCAGGACCTCGCGCGGGACCAGGCGGCCCAGGGCCGCCCCGAGGTCCTCGGGGGCGCGCAGGGACGCGCCCTGGAGGGTGCCGGTCGAGGCGTCCAGGGCGACCAGGCCGACGCCCCGGTCGCCGGCCACCGCGCAGACCAGGTGGTTCGGTCCGGCCGGGTCGGGCATCTCGGTGTCGAGGAGCACGCCCGGGGTGATCACGCGCACGACCTCGCGCCGGACGAGCCCCTTCGCCTGTTTCGGGTCCTCCATCTGCTCGCAGACGGCCACGCGCTTGCCGGCCGCGACCAGCCGGGCGACGTACTGGCTCGCGGAGTGCCAGGGGACGCCGGCCATCGGGATCGGGTCCGGGGAGTCGCGGTTGCGCGAGGTCAGGGCGATGTCCAGGATGCGCGCGGCCTCCACCGCGTCGTCGTAGAAGGTCTCGTAGAAGTCGCCCATCCGGAACAGGACGAGGCAGTCCGGGTGGTCGGCCTTGGCCTTCAGGTACTGCTGCATCGAGGGCGTGGGCGCGTCGCGCATCGTGCGCGAAATTAGCATGTCTCCACGGCGGCCACGA
>DYKK01000464.1 GCA_020722625.1 Anaeromyxobacter dehalogenans | reverse complement strand
CCTTGAGGTTGTCCACGTCCAGCATGACGAGGCAGAACGGAGACCCGGATCGCTGGGCCCGCTCGAACTCCTCGGAGAGGCGCGCCTCCAGGTAGCGCCGGATGTAGAGGCCGGTCAGGCCGTCCACGGTCGCCATGCTGTACAGACGCCAGTTTTCGACCGCGACCGCCGCCTGGCGTGCGATGCTCTCGACCAGGCGCCGCTCGCGGCCGCCGGCCCGCACCCCGGCGCGCAGGACCAGCGACAGGTGGCCCACATCCGTCCCGTCGGGTCCGACCATCGGCCTCGCGATGACCTCCCCGATGTCCGAGGCCTTCCCGCCGGCCCGCATGGGGCTGGTCGGAGGCCCCGCCTGTTCGGGAAAGACCCCGGAGGCGCTCCCGAGGGACCTCAGGACGGCCTCGTAGATGGCGGGCTTGTCCATCCGGTCGCGCGCCCGGACGTAGCTCCGTCCCCTGCCCCCATTCCCGCCACGGGCGATCAGGACCACCCCCAGGCCGTCCTCCACGGCCTGAAGCAGCGAGATGCCGATTCGCCGCCCCACCTCTTCGATGTCGAGGGTGGAGGCCGCGGCACGGCCCGCCTCCTCGACGACCGAGAGTTCCTCGGCCTTCTCGCGGGCGGCCTGCGACTTCATCCACATCCGCCGGAAGACCTCGCTGAACACGACGTAGGCGATGGAGAGCGAGATCAGGGCCAGGATGTCCCGCTCGCGATACACGATGACCAGGGCGAAGCCGACCGGGACGAACACCGCCTCCGCGGCGAGCCCGGGCCCCACGACCTCCCGGAGGATGCGGCCCCACGAGAGGCGGTTCAACCGGTAGGACGCGGTCACGATCGCGAACTGCGGGACGATCAGCAGTGCCGAGGTGGTCACGTACAGGAGGATCAACGAGCCGAAGGCGCCTGTCTCGACTTCGGCGAACCGCGACGCCGGGTCGTAGAACAGTCCGATGCCCACCACGATCGCCCCGCTGATGGCGGGCCCGAACAGGAGTTTCGCGGCCGAGACGACCGGAGGCCACGGTGCGCGCGCCGCGACCTCCCGGTTGACCAGGTCCACAATCCCGCGCAGGAGCATGGCCAGGAAGACCACGAGCGTCGCGGGTCCCGTCCCGAGCGTCACGAGGGACGCGACGTAGACCCCCGTGTCGAGCGAGAAGGTGACCATCCCCGCCAGCCGGAAGGACAGGAGCCGCGAGACGAACGCCAGGGTCAGGAAGGTGACGAAGGCATCGGGGTCCTGGCGCACGGGCTCCACGAACAGGTCGCCGCGGGTCGTCAGCGCGGCGCCCAGGCAGGCGAGTCCCACGAGGCCGACGACGCTGACGTACAGGATGTGTGCCCCGGTGAACGGGCCCAGCCGGGTATCCGTCATCTTCTCGTCTCCCCCCTGACGTGCAAAGGATTGTAGATCGGACCGCGCGCCCGGGGAAGGGGGATCCGCCCTCGATCCGCCAGTCCGAATGAGAAACCCCGAGCGCAGGAGGTCGGAGGGTGCCGTGCGGGTCGGGCACGGGCGTCCGGGGTCCGGGATCCGGGGTCCGGGGTCGCGGTGCGCGTGACTCCGTCGTCATGTTCCCTTCCCCGCGTCCAACGCGGCCCTGACACTGTCACTGCCACTGTTCCTGAACCTGTCCACTGAACCTGCCCCCAGAGTCCGGGATCCGGGGTCCGGGATCCGGGGTCCGGCGTCGCGGTGGACGTGGCGTT
>DYKK01000463.1 GCA_020722625.1 Anaeromyxobacter dehalogenans | reverse complement strand
GCCCGTCGGGATCGGCACCATCAGGTAGGACATCTGGTCACCAACGACGTACGCCAGTCGAGCCCCCGGACGCAGGACTCTCTGCATGGCCAGGAAGTGGCGCATCATCCCTCCGAAATACAGGAGGACCACGCGGGAATACATGCGTTCAAACCCGGAGTCCTTCCCAAGGGCGATCCTGCGCTCCTCGATGCGACGCGCAATCTCCACGATCCGCGGGAAGCGACGCGCGAACACGTCGTCGGTGTCCTCGCGATAGACGCCGCGTGAGTTGCTCCGAAGCAGCGACTTCTTGAGAGCCCTCAACTCCGCACGGTCCCGCACCAGACCGAGCAGGACCGTCTCGAGCCTCGTGGTCCGCGTGTAATCCTTCTCGTTGGGATACGGCGGCGAGGTGATGACGATGTCCACACTCGCGTCGGCCAGGCAGTCCAGGGTCCTTGCGTCCCCCAGGAACACGGTGGTCTGCGGACGGAGGGTCCCCGTGACGCCGCGGAGGTCCTGAACCATCCGTCTGACCTTCCGACGAACGACATCGCAAACCGGCACGTCATCCTTCGGCCGCGTCGTGTAGATCTCTGGTCCGAACCCGACGTTCCCGATGTCCTCGACCAGAGCGGCGGCCAGGGCAATCTGGAGTGCCGAGCGGACCCGGGAGTCCCGGACCGACTCGATGTGGTCGCGAAGGATCAGCACCCTGCGAAGTGGAAGCGGGCTGATGATGCCCCTCGGAATCAGGTCCAGAATCTGCTGCGGTGGCGTCCAGGGCGAAACCGATTGCGTCCCCTGATGGAACAACGGCAGGGCTCCCGGAAGTCCGGCCGATTCGCAGTCCTCCTCCGCACTCTCGAGAACCTTGTTTGCGACTCCTTCCAGCGCGTCTTGGGACAGGTCCCAGTCGGTCTTCACCCTGGCCGCCAGGGCAGGGACCGGCAAGGCCTCGACGCCAAACGCTGCAAAGCCGAGACGCTTGGCCTCGACCAGCGTGGTGCCGGTTCCACAGAAGGGGTCCAGCACGACCTCGCCGCGCGACCCAGACGACCATCGCGACAAATAGTCCGCCACGAGGTGCGGGGGGAACGAGAGCACGAAGCGATACCACGAATGGAATGCCTCGTCTTGCGGACGGAGGCGATTGACCTGGGGGGTCACGGGTTCCTGATGCGCGAGCGGGGTCTCCTCAGCATGGCCCGTCCACGACTTCACCGTCCGTCTTGCCGGCATCCTTGCACCTCTTCGTCTTTGGGAGCAGGCCTGGCCGCGGCTTGACCGTGCGAGCCGACCTCGTAGCGGGAGAACTCCTCCCGCAGGACTGCAAGCACCCTCACCGGGTCGGATAGGAGGTAGCCTCGGATGTCGGAGGGCAGACGCCCTGATGCCACGAGAAGGACCTCCACATCCGCGCCCAGAACCCCGGCAAGCCTCCTCAGGAGTGGCTCGGAGGCGGGCGCGACCCCCCGCTCCACCCTGCTCAGGTGGCTCTGTCCCACGCCCACCTCGCGGGCCAGGCGCTTGAGACCCATGCCTCGCGACCTTCTGAGACCTCGCAGCATCGCTCCGAAGGCCGCTCTGTCCGTTGGCGCGACCATCGAAAAACATTCTAGCGGGGTTGATAGGATTTGTCAACCCTGTTCGCGCGCCCGGAGTGAAGCCCCCACCCCGGTCCGCCATCAAGCTCCGTCACAGAATCGCCGGACCCCCGGGATGGTTCACCCCGACCCC
>DYKK01000075.1 GCA_020722625.1 Anaeromyxobacter dehalogenans | reverse complement strand
TGGGCCTGCCGTTCACGCTCGTGTCCGGGCAGATCATCGGGCCGTTGTGACGTCCCCGCGCGATCGGGCGGCTGCTCGAAACGAGGTGGACGTTCTGGAACGTGCGGCCGCCTCGCGGTTCCCCTGGGGCGACCCCGACTCCCCAAAGAGGCTGCTGAAAAACCAAAGACACGCAGAGGCCGGCTGAGCCGTCGCGGCGCCCCGCCCCCCGCGTCCAACGCGGCCCTGACACTGACACTGACACTGTCACTGCCCCCTGTCACTGAACCTGTCCACTGAATCTGCCCTCTGTCGCGGCATCGCCTGCAAGTCCGTGGTTATCTTGCACGTCGGTCGCGGGCCGGGAGGTCGCGGCCCCAAGGAGGGTTCCTGTGGCGTTTCAGGGGCCTCCCCAAAAAAGGCTTGACATCCTATTGAGAACGGTTATCATCAGAATCGGGTGGCGACAGCGCGGCCGCCGCGCGTGCCCAAGGAGACGGTGATGACACTGGTGGAGACGGAGAAGGGGGCGAAGGTCCGGGTGGTGAGGCGCGGGATCGGTCGCGGGATCCAGGCCCACCTGGACGGGATCGGCGTCCATGTCGGAGACGAACTCCGGGTGCTCGGGAGCGCCCCGTTCCACGGACCCGTGCTGGTCGAGGTCGTGCGCACCGGGGTCCGCGTGGCCCTGGGGCACGGCATGGCCGAGAAGCTCGAGGTCACGCCCGTCGCCGCGACCGCGGTGGACGCGGGGGATCGGCCGACAGGGTCGGCCGGGCCCCGGTAGGGGCGACGCCGATGAGGATGCACGGCGACGTCGCCCCCGCGACTCCCTCACAAGCCGTGGACCTGCGTTGCCGGTACGGGCGGCTGATGGCCCGGGTGGTCCGGAACGCGGTCGAACTGAAGTGCCCGCGCTGCAAGCGCGTGGTCGTGGACGGGCGGCCGTTCTCCCCGGATTCGCCGGGATGCCGGGACGGCGATTGCCCGTGCGGATGGCCCCGGGACCGGCGAGGGACCCGGGGCTCACGGGATCGATGGGACAGAGGCCCGAGGTCGCGAACCCAGCGCCTGGACGCCGCAACGCGCGAGCGGCGCCAAAGGAGATGCCTGATGGTTTCCGAATCGTTGGTGCCCGGTCGTCTTTGTGGCCCCCCTGGTCATGCTCGGGGCCGAGGCCCGCGCCCAGGACCGGATCCGGGGCAGCCTCTTCCGGTTGGAGGAGGCGTACAACCAGGAACCTGTGGAGATGAGTCTGGATTGCCGAGATTGGTGAAAGGACGTTGACGATGGCCGAGTGTCTCAAAAGGATGGGTGCGTGGTCCCCGTGGTGCACGGGGATGGCGGTCCTGGTCGCGTCACAGATTGCCGTGGCCCAGGACAAGGTCCCGGCAGGCGAGGCGGGCGGCGAGGAAGGACAACCGGTCTACGAGACCGAGGACACCGTGGTCACAGGGACTCGAACCGAGAAACGGCGATTGGACTCCCCGGTCAAGACCCAACTGATCGGTCACGAGGAGATCGAGCAAAAACAGGCGTTCAATTTGGCCGAGGCCCTGGACGAGACTACCGGCGTGCGGGTCGAAGACAACTGCCAGAACTGCGGGTTCACACAGGTCCGCCTGAACGGCCTGGAGGGCAAGTACACGCAGATCCTGATCGACGGCCGTCCGGTGGTGTCCAGCCTGGCCGGCGTCTACCTGCTGGAGCAGATCCCCTCCGAGATGATCGAGCGGATCGAGGTGGTGAAGGGAGGGGGTTCCGCCCTGTATGGGGGCAATGCCGTGGCCGGCGTCCTCAACATCATCACGCGCCGGCCCTCTCTCAACTTCGGCGCGGTCTCTCTTCAGGGGGGCGCAGTTGGCCTGGGGGCGGTCGATTCCCGTTTCAGCGCCGATGGCGGCCTGGTAAACGAGCACAAGACCCTGGCCCTGCACGTCTTCGGATCGGCTCAGGCCCGCGAGCCGTGGGACCAAAACGACGACGGGTTCTCCGAGATTGGAATGCTCCGCTCCGTCTCGGTCGGGGCGGAGTCCTATTTCAGGCCATCGTCCTCGACGGACCTGGCCTTGAAGTTCCAGGTCCTGCGCGAGCACCGCCGTGGGGGGGACCACCTGGATCGGCCCGAGCACGACGCCGCGATCGCGGAATCCATTCATACCATGCGATACGGGGGGGAATTGCGATTCAAGCACGAGGTCAGCCCTCTGTTCGACTACGAGGTCGGTTACGGCATCGCGTTTACCGAACGGAACTCGTACTACGGCGCCGGCGGGGACGTGGACGTTCCGGACCTTCCGGAGACGCCCGCCGGCTGGGACAAGGACCACCCGTACCAGCCTTTCGTGGACGCCTATCAGCAGAAGCAAGGCGCCTACAAGGCGTACGGACGCACGAAAAACCCGCTCCACACGGGGGATGCCGTCGCCAACTTCACGTACGAGGCGCTCGGCAAGCAGGTCGTGACCGCCGGATTCCAGTTCCTGGTCGATAACCTCGACGACTACTTCCCGGGATACGACTGGAAGACGGAAGATACGTACACCGATTTCGCCGGCTTTGTGCAGCACGACTGGGAGTTCGCCGGCTGGGGGGAATCCATCCTGGGCGTGCGTGTGGACAAGCACAGCGAGATGGACAAACCGGCGGTCAGCCCGCGCGTGGCCCTGATGTTCAAGCCCCTTTCCGGCCTGCGCCTCAGGACGTCCTTTTCCACGGGATTTCGTGCCCCCCAGGTCTTCGACGAGGACCTGCATATCACCATCATCGGGGGTCAGGGGCAGATCACCACGAACGACCCTGGACTGGGCCCTGAAAAGTCGTACAGCGTGGCCCAGCAGGTCGAGTATTCGACGAACCTTGCGCACGGCTGGTCCCTGCGCGCCGGCCTGAACGGCTTTTTCAGCCTGATCAGGAACCAGTTCGTGCTGGACGAACAGGACGATCCGAACACCCCGGACGCGATAGAGTTCGTGCGCAAGAACCGCGGCAGGGCCACGGTCTACGGCGCGGAAGCGGAGATTCACGCCCGGTGGAAGAGGCTGCTGGAACTGAACGCGGGATGGACCTGGGAACGCGCGCGAAACGCCGAGCCCGACCCGGACTTCAATTCGAAGACGGTCTATCGGACCCCAGAGACGTACGGGTACCTGGAGGCGTTGCTTTGGCCCGTCGGCGGCCTGGAAATCCGCACCTCGCTCGACGTGACCGGCCCCATGGACGTGCCGCACTACGCGGGGTTCATCTCCGAAAACGCGCTCGAACGTTCTCCCTGGTTCTTCGACTGGGACCTCGGCGTTTCCTACACGCACTCGTTTTCGGACCACATCTACATCAAGCCCTTCCTGAATGCCCGCAACCTGCTGAACTCTTACCAGGACGACTTCGACACGGGTCCGAACCGGGACGCCGGGTACATCTACGGCCCGCGCATGCCGCGCTCGCTGTGGGCCGGGGTCAAGTGCGGCTTCTAGCCCTTCACTGGAGAAATGTCATGCCGTGGAACCGCGTTCTGACGAAGGCCGTGCTCGCGTGCCTGTTGTGTCCGCGCCCGGGGGTCGCGGACGACTCTGGGTTCCAGGAAAGGGCACAGCGGCTGGCGACCCTGCGCGCGGACCTGGAACAAATCGAATCGGACCTGCAGGCCGAACGGGAGACGCAGCGAAACGAACTGCGCGCCCTCGCCGCCCAGGAGGAGGAACTGGGGCTCCTGATCCGGAAAGAGCGGATCCGGCTTCAGACCCTTGAAAAACAGCGCGATCGGAAGGTCGAGGAACGGGCCTCCCGTGACAATCAGTCGGCACGTCTCGTTGGGGTGATCACGGATGCCGTGGGGATACTGGAGACGGTCGTCGCGAAGAGCCTTCCCTTCCACATTGAGGACCGCTTGAAAGATCTGGAGGATATCCGGCGGGACCTCGAGAGCGGCCAATCGAGTCCCGAGACCGCGGCGTCTCGCCTGTGGCAGTTCGTGGAGGACGAACTGAAGCTTTGCTCGGAGAGTGGCCTGGACCAGCAGGTAGTCGAGGTGGACGGGAAACGGCAACTGGTGGACACGGCCCGCCTTGGCATGGTCGTCATGTACTACCGCGCCGCGGACGGCACCCTGGGATACACGGTCCCGACAGCGGACGGGTTCCGGTTCGAGCCCATCTTGTCGGAGGCGGGACGGAGCGCGGTCGTCCTTTTGTTCGAGTCGCTCAAGAAACAGATACGAACGGGACGCTTTGACCTGCCCCTCGAGCTGACGGTCGTCAAGGAGGGGAGGCGATGAGGAAGTGGTTGGTCGTATGGGTGGTCCTGGCGCCCTCCGGGGCCTTGGCGTCGGGGGACACGAAGGGCCAAAGCGAACTCGAACGGGCCTACCGGGAAGAACTGGCCCAGCTCGAATCCGAGCGCCAGGCGATGAAACGTGAACTGGAGGGGCTGCGCGAGCAGACGACCGCGATGAAGGCGCAAAAACAGGCCGAGATCGAGCGCCTCGGCAACACCCTGATGGCCATCCGGGTCCAGGCCGACGACCTCGAGGCCGAGTTGGAAGGCGTGGATCGCCGGGAGGAGCTCCAGTCGTCGCACCAGCAGCTCCTGGAGTCCACGCTCGACCAGGCCGTTGAAACACTGGGCCGACACGGCATGTCCGTTTCCGACAAAGAAGCTGCGCCGGACGTCCTGTTGGGAGAGGTCTTCAGGCGAGGCGCCGCCCTTGTCCAGCAGTGGTCCTCGACGCGGGCGGAAGAAGGCACGTACTTCACCACGGACGGCCGGGAGCAGTCGGGAACCGTGCTCAGAATCGGACGCATCGCGGCCCTGGCCGCCGGCCCCGGGGAAGGCGGGACCCTCGCACCGGCGGGCGGCGGCAACCTGAAGGTGGTGGACCCGGGTGGTCTCGCTTTGGCGAAAGAGGCGGTGGAAAACGGCAAGGTGTCCGGGATCCTGCCGGTGTTCCTGTTCGACCCGCTCGTCCGATCGAAGACCGCCGGGGCCAAACAGGACATCCTTCAGCACCTGGAAAGCGGCGGGATCATCGTGTGGCCGATCGTGGCGCTGGGGCTGCTGGCGTTTCTCATCACCCTGGAACGCATCTACACCTTGCGGCGCGTGCATCGCAGCGTGGACCGGCTGACGGGCCGGGTATTCGACGCCATCAAGAACGGTGACTGGGATGGGGCCGTCGAGCACTGCCGCAGGCGTCCGGGCGCGGTCAGCCGCGTTCTCCTGACGGCACTGAAGAACCGGCGCCTGGAACGCACCGTGTTCGAGGACGCGGTGAACGAGGCCATCATCGCGGAGCTGCCGCGCCTCGAACGGTTCCTTTCGGCCTTGCGCGTCGTCGCCGCCGTGGCCCCGTTGCTCGGGCTGCTGGGGACCGTTACCGGCATGATCTCAACCTTCGACGTCATCACGGTCCATGGCACGGGCGACCCCAAGCTGCTGTCGGGCGGGATCTCGGAGGCGCTGGTGACCACCGAGGTGGGCCTGATTGTGGCTATCCCGGTCCTCTTGATTCACGCCGTGCTGTCAAGCGCGGTGGATCACATCACCGGGGACATGGAGCGAAACGCCCTGGGTATCAGCCGTGCCATCTACGGAAACCACCGGGCGACCGGGGAAGGGACGTCGGACATGACCGCCGCGAAACGGAATGTCGCATTTCAGGAAGGGTGACCCATGGTCCTTCGTGAAATCCTGAATTCCCTGTTGCCGAGCCTTGCCGAGGTTCAGGAGTATCTGGTGGAGGGCGGGTACGTGGTGATCCCCATCGCGGTCCTGTCCCTGGCTGTCTGGTTCCTGCTGGGACTGCGTTTTCTCGGCCTGCGTCGCGGCACTTCCGGGCCGGTGGCGGACCTGGTGGATCGTCCTTCGGAACTGATGAAAGGCGGCGAACCCGCGGGGGTCGTGACACGGGCCGTGGTCCTGGCTCAAAAGTGCGTCGCCGACTCAGGCGAGAAGAATCCCCACGACGCGCTTGAAGAACTCTTTTACGACGAAGAAAGGGCGCTTGGCCGGTATCGCCGAGGCATCCAGGCCATTACGATGGCGGCCCCGTTGCTGGGGCTGCTCGGCACGGTAAGCGGCATGATCGAGACATTCGGCTCCCTGATGAACATGGCCTTTTTCACGCAGTCCGGGGGTATCGCCGGGGGCATCTCGGAGGCGCTGATTACGACCCAGATGGGACTGTTCGTGGCAATCCCGAGCCTGATCCTGGGGCGTCTGTTGGACCAGAAGGAAGAGAGGCTGCGCAAGGAGCTGCGCCAGGTGAAAAAGAGGTTCTACGTGAAACTTCGACTGGACAACACGGGGGTGGAGGCATGATTGGACTCGGGAGAGGCCGGGCCAGTAGAGACGTTGGAGGCATAGACATCGCGCCGCTTATCGACATGACTTTCATCCTCCTGATCTTCTTCATGGTCAGCACCACCTTCGTCCGTGACCTGCAAGTTGACATCGAGCGGCCTGGGGCGCAAAGTGCTGTCAACTCGGACCAGAGGTCGCTGAGGGTTACCGTGGACGCCCGGGGGGACATTTTCGTGGACACCCGGCCGGTCAAGCCATGGATGTTGCAGAGCGCGGTTCGCGAGTACCTGAGTCGCAGCCGAGTCAAGACGGTGCTGACCGTGGTGGATCGGCGCGTTCCCACCGGCAAACTGATCGAGGTGGTGGACCAGTGCCGCCTGGCGGGCGCCCGGGATGTCGGCGTCGCCGTGGACAGGGAGTCTTGATGCGCCGGGTCGCCGTCATCGCCGGCCTGGGGGTGCTGTCTTTCCTGATCAACGGACTGGGGCTGATCCTGCTGGTCCACATGAACAAGTTCGTGATGCCGAAGAAGACCGGCCTCGTTGCGGCGGCGCACGAGATCGACTTCCGGCCGCCGCCCAGGAAACAGCAGCCACGCAGGATTCAGCGCCAACAGCGGTCCCTGAAACCCCGCCCGCGTGAAGCGCTTCCCCCGAACCTGCCATCGGCGATCCAGTCGCCCGGCCTCCTCGACATGGACCTGGACGTCGCGGGTGTGATCCGGCCGGTGTTCGACGACGCGCTGAAAGGAGGGGCCGATCTGGTAATGACCGAGGACACGGTGGACGAACCGCCGCGGGTCCTCCACCGCGTCCCCCCGCGCTATCCGCAAGACGCCGCGGACGAGGGAATCGAGGGTTTCGTCCAGTTCCGGTTGCTCGTAAACAAAAGCGGCCTGGTGGAAAAAGCCCAGATCGAGCGATCACGACCTGAGGGGGTCTTCGATGAGGCGGGCCGCCGCGCAGTGGTGAGGTGGCGCTTCGCCCCGGCCGTGTTTCAGGGCAAGCCGGTTTCGGTATGGGTGAGGCAGAGGATGGTCTTCAAGCTCGACGACAAGGGGTTGTGATGGTCCCGGTCGCGCGACTGCTCTCTTCGTCCCTGGTATTGGCCGTCGTCGTCGCATTCGCGCCTGCGGCGGCATCCGAGCCCGGCGGGGAGGAAGAGGCGGCGGTGATGGACCCCTTGCACGTCGTGCGCGAGCTGATCCGGGCCGAACGCTGGGACGAGGCAAAGGCCGTCCTGCACAAGCTTCAACAGCGTGTCATGCGCCATGCCGAGGAACACATCGACCCGGTACAGATGGATACCCTGCTCGGTCTCGTGGACCTGCACGACAAGCGATACGACGAGGCGGTCCGCAGGTTCGAGGGCGTCCTCGAGGCCAGGCCCACCAAGGCGGCGGTGTGGCTCTACCTGGGCCAGGCCCGATACGCGCTACAACAATTCACCCTGGCCCTTCAGGCGTTGGACCGGGGTCGCGGGATCGGGTACAAGGTTCCCGGGTATTTCGTGCTCAGGGCCCGCACGCTGGTGGCGCTGAAACAGGCTCAAGCGGCTTTTGGGACCCTGGCCGAAGGACTCGGGCTTTCCCCAGACCACCCGGACCTGCTCAGGGAGCAGGCCCTGATCCTCATCGACCTGCACCTGTACGCGGCCGCGAGGAAAAAGGCGGACGCCTATCTCGCGGCCAGCCGCGACAAACACGATGTTGTTCCATACCTGGTGCTGAGCGAGGCCCTCCGGCGGGCCGGCGCTTTCAACGAGGCGATCCCACTTCTCGAAGAGGCGCGGCTGCGCCGTCCCGGCGACCGGCGAGTCATGGCCGGTCTCGCCTACACGTACGCCGAGGCCGGCAGGCACTGGACTGCGGCCCGCCTGTTCGAGGACCTGGCCCGGACGGACCCCACGTACGCCTTTGAGGCGGCGGATCAATACCGCCTCGCCGGACGAAACCGTGACGCCTTTCGGATGAACGGGCGGGTGCTCGACCTCAAGAAGAAGCTGAAACAACGACTGGCCATCGCGGTGGCGGGCGGGCGGTTCGGCATCGGATGCGATCTCGGATCGGAACTGGAATCGAGCGCGAGCCTTTCCGACTCCCTGCTGTATGAGTTGGCATACTCCTGCCTGCACGCAGGCGCAACGGAACAAGCCGAGGCGTGGCTGAACCGGGTCAAGGGCGATGCGTTTCACCGCATGGTGCGAATCATGAAGGACGTGATCGCCTCCTGCAGGCGATTCCCCGCGCGTTGCCCATGACCATCCCCTGCAGGAGGAGGGAAGCCCGACGGGTTGGTCCCCTCGGGTCATGACGCATCGGTTTTTCGTTTCCCCCGGGTTGCCTTGTTTGCTGCGGCCCAGGGACCCGGGAGTGGTCGTACTCGTTCACGGAGGAGTGGCCGGTCCCGACGGACCTCCGTCAACTCTCGCTGACCCTGAACGTGTTCGGCTTTTCGGCGGGCGAATGCGGATGGGACGGTGTGGCCCACCTGAACGCGGGCCTGAGCGTCACGCCGAGCGCGCACGCTCCCGGCGGGAGGACCGAGACGGCCCTCGACGCGTCCGGCGGGGTCGGCGTGATAGGCTACCTCTCGTTCGAATACCCGGCGTTCGCCGCGTTCCCGGAGAACGGGGGGCATGGGCGGGTGGATCGCGAAGAAGGAGAGCGGCCTTGAGGGAACGCGACATCCCCACCCTCGCGCTGGTCGGCCAGCCGAACTGCGGCAAGAGCACGCTGTTCAACGCCCTGGCCGGTTTCAAGGCGAACACCGGCAACTTCCCCGGCACCACCGTGGCCTTCACCGAAAGCGAGGTCGTGGTCGGGGGACGGCGGGCGCGGGTCATTGACCTGCCCGGGACGTACTCGCTGTCTCCCACGGACGAGGCGGAGCGCGTCACGAGGGACTTCCTGCTGTCCGGGCGGGCGGACGCGGTCGTGGCGGTCGTGGACGCCTCGGTCCTGGCGCGCAGTATCGAGGTCGTCCTGCAACTCGTCGAGATGGGCCGGCCCCTGGTCGTGGCCCTGAACATGGTGGACGAGGCCCGCCGCAAGGGCATCGAGGTGGACGTGGCCGCGCTGGAGGCGCGCCTCGGGGTCCCGGTTGTGCCGACCATCGCCACCCGGGGGCAGGGAGTGGTGCGCGTGGCGGCCGAGGCCCTGCGCGCCTGCGACCACCCGCGGCCCGGACGCCCCCCCGTCTACGACCGCGACGTCGAGGAGACCCTGCGCGCCGTGGAGGACCGGATGCCCCCGGACCTGGCGGCCCGCCTGCGCGCCCCCTCCCGGTGGGTGGCCCTCCGTCTGCTCGAGGGCGACGCAGCGGTGGAGGAGGCGGCGGGCGCACTCGACCCGGAGTTCCGGGCGTTCGCGGTGGAGCGCAGGAAGGCCCTGGCCCGGATGCACGACTGGCCGGAAGAGACGGTCCTCGCCTCGCATCGCCATGCCATCGCGATGGACCTGTTCGAGGCAGTGGCGCGCGTGGTGCCGCGCCGCAAGCACTCGCTCGGGGACCGCGTGGACGCGGTCGTGATGCATCCCGTCGCGGGCCTCGCGATCGCGGGCCTGGCCTTCGCGTCCTTGTTCGGGGTGGCCTTCTTCGTGGGGGACGCCCTGGCCGGGCTGCTCGAGGGGCCGTTCGAGGCGGTCTCGGACTGGATCGGCCCCCGGGCCTCCGAGGGTCTCGGCTGGGCCCTGCTCCGCGGGCTCGTGGACGGCGTGGCCGGCGGGGTCGGGATCGTCCTGCCCTACCTGCTGCCGCTCCTCCTGGTGCTGTCGCTGTACGAGGACCTCGGCTACCTCCCGCGCGCGGCCTTCCTGGTGGACGGGCTCATGCACCGCATCGGCCTTCACGGCAAGAGCGTGGTCCCCCTGGTCCTGGGCTACGGGTGCAGCGTCCCGGCCCTGATGGGGACGCGCATCCTCGAGACGCCGCGAGACCGGGTCCTGACGGCCCTGCTGGTGCCTCTGGTGCCGTGCTCGGCCCGGACCGTCGTGATCCTGGCCCTCGTCGGGGCGATCCTTGGCCCCCTGGCGGCGCTTGCCGTCTATGCCCTGAACCTGGTGGTCACGGCGGTCGTGGGGCGCGTGATGTCGAGTGTGGCGCGGCAGGGGCCCGGGGCCGGGCTCCTGATGGACATCCCCCCCTACCGCGTGCCCCCGGCGCAGACGGTCCTGCGCAAGGTGTGGTTCCGGGCCTACGAGTTCCTGGTCGCGGCGTGGCCCGTGCTGATCGTCGCGTCGGTGGTCCTGGGCGCCCTCGAGTACGTCGGGGTGGACCGGGTCGTGAACGCGGTCCTGGCCCCGGTGACGTCGGGGGTCCTGGGGCTGCCCGAGGCGGTGGGCGTGACCCTCTTCTTCGGGGTCCTGCGCAAGGAACTCTCGTTGATCCTGCTGGCCCAGGCCCTGGGTACGCCCGACATCGCGTCCGCGATGACCCCCGCGCAGATACTGGGCTTCACGATCTTCGTCACGTTCTACGTCCCGTGCGTCGCCTCCCTCGCGACACTGGTCCGCGAGGTCGGATGGCGCTGGACCGGAGTCAGCGCGGCCTTGAACACGGGACTCGCCCTCGTGCTGGCGGCCGCCGTGCGCCTCGTGGCCATGATTTCGACTTGACAGCCGACCCCGGACCCACGATAATCCTCCCGTTGTTTTCCCCGAAGGGGTTCCGCGGGCTTTCGTGCTCGCAAGACAAGGAGGTAAGGCATGGATCGTCGGACGTCATGGTGGCTCGCGGTGCCGGCCCTGCTGGCCGTGGTGCTCGCGGGCGAGGCCCGGGCCCAGTCCCCGTGTGACGACTACGGGGCTCTGACCCTGGCCGAAGGATGCGGAGACCTGACCTTCGAGGGGTGCTGCATGGGCAACGGGGACCTCGCGTGGTGCGAGGGTGGCTACATCTGTTCCCTGCCGTGCAGCGAGAACGCGCCCCCGAACAACACGTGCGGCTGGAACGCGGAGGCCGGGTTCTACGACTGCGGCCAGACGGGCGCGGACCCGAGCGGCCAGCACCCGCTCGAGTGTCCGGCCTGCACCCCCGACTGTACCGGGCTGGAGTGCGGCAGCGACGGGTGCCCCCTGATCCCGGACGCGTGCGGCACGTGCGGCACGTGCGGCGAGGAGTGCGTGGACGGGCAGTGCGTCTTCACCGCGTGCGAGGGCAAGGAGTGCGGCGACGACGGGTGCGGCGGCACCTGCCCGCCAGGATGCGCTGAGGGCCAGGTCTGTCAGGACGGCACCTGCTGCACCCCGGACTGCGCGAGCAAGAACTGCGGCCCGGACGGCTGCGGCGGG
>DYKK01000074.1 GCA_020722625.1 Anaeromyxobacter dehalogenans | reverse complement strand
GGAGGGCTGTATGAAGGACTCGTGTGACGGGTGGGCGCGGATCGCCGCCGCCCTGGCCCTCGTGGCCTGCTCGCCTCCACCCGCAGAGGCGCCGGGAGGGAACGCGGTCACGGCGGGCACCCCCGCGGCCCTGACCTGCTCCCCGGACGAGGCGTCGCCCGAGGCCTTCCTCCAGTCGGGCCACTACGGTCCGGACGAGGCGATCCTGGCGAACGGGAGGCGGGTGACGCCGGTCGGGGTGCGCATCCCGACCGCGCGCTTTCCCCTGGGGTTTCGGGTCAACCGGGCCGAGACGCGCGCCTACGTGGTCCACAACGGGGCCGACCGCCTGGTGGTCCTCGACCTGGTCGAACAGAAGCCCTTGCAGGAGGTCTTGACGCACTCGCCGTTCAAGGCCGTGGCCCTGTCGCCGGACGAGTCCTTGCTCGCCGTCGGCGCCGGTTCCTTGGGGAGGCTCACCTTCTTCCGGGTCGCGGAGGACGGCCGTGTCACGCCGGACGGGGACCTGTACCTCGGGGGCTACCTCGCGGACGTCGAGTTCTCCCCGGACGGGACCCGGATCTACGCCGTGGCGAACACCAACAGCCGCCTCTACGTGGTGGACGCGGCGTCCCGCACGGTGACGGCGACCTTCAAGGCGGGGACGTACCCCTACGACCTCGTCCTGTCCCCGGACGGGGGCGTGGCGTGGGTGTCGAACCTTCAGGCCTCGACGGTCCAGGCGATTTCCACGGCCGATGGACAGGTCCTGGTCTCGATCCCGGTGGGCAAGAACCCGACCGCCCTGGCCTTGTCGCCGGACGGGACGCGGCTGTACGTGGCAAACTCGGATTCCGACTCGGTGTCGGTGATCGACACCGCGAAGCGCAAGGTAGCAGCCACCGTGGACCTGACCGGGGACCCGGCGTCCTTGAAACACGGGAACGTGAATGGGGTGGCGGTTTCCCCGGACGGGACGAGGCTTTACGTCAGCCAGGGGACCTTCAACCAGGTGGACGTGGTGGACGCGGCCACGCTCGAGGCCGCGGGGTCGATCCCGACCGGCTGGTACCCGACCGAGGTCCTCGCGGGGCAGGCGGCGCTGTACGTGGCGTCCTCGAAGGGAATGGGCGCGGAGGGGGTGTCGGGGCTCAAGAACCTCCAGTCGTTCCTTCAGGTGGTCCCTTACCCGGACGCGGCGCAACTGGAAACGTGGACCGAGAGGGTCCGGACGAACAACCGCCGGACCCTCGAGTTTTTCCAGGGTGCCTGCGACCCCTCGGCGATCCCGGTGCTGCGGGGGCCTCCGGACACGCCCATCGAGCACGTCGTCCTGATCGTGCGCGAAAACAAGACGTACGACATGGTGCTCGGGGACTTCGAGCGCGGGGACGGCGACCCCAACCTGGTCCTGTACGGGGAGGACATCACGCCGAACTTCCACAAACTGGCCCGCGAATTCGTCACGTTCGACAACTTCTACTCGAATCCGGAGGCCTCGTACCAGGGCCACATCTGGACCACGACCTCGCAGTGCAACGACTACGTCGAGAAGACCTACTGGGACCAGTTGTCCTTCGTGGGCTACGAGGCGGCCACCCTGCCGGAGTCCGGCACGATCTTCAGCCACCTGCTCGCGCACCGGGTGCCGTTCCGCAGTTATGGGGAGTTCCCGTCCTTCTCGCCGGGCATGTTCGAGGAATACGCGGACTTCTTCGACCAAAAGTTCCCGTTTTGGACCCAGGAGGTCAAGGACGTGGACAAGGCTGCGGAGGTGATCCGCGAGATCGAGCTCGGCCTCTTCCCGCGCTTCGTGTACATGATCCTCCCGAACGACCACACGTACGGGTCGAAGCCGGGCAAGCCGACCCCCGAGAGCCTGGTCGCGGACAACGACCGGGCCACGGCCAGGATGGTCGAGGCGATCTCCCACTCCATCTACTGGCCCCACACCGCGATCTTCATCATCGAGGACGACCCGCAGGGGAGCGGGGACCACGTGGACGCGCACCGATCGATCTGTGTGGTGGTGTCGCCGTGGGTGAAGCGGGGGTACACCTCGTCGGTCCATTACGACATCCCGAGTCTTTATCGAACGATCGAAATGATTCTCGGGGTGCCGCCGATGGGCCGAAACGACGCCCTGGCCGCGCCCATGCTCGACATCTGGGCGGACGGGGAGACGGTCCCGCCCGACTACACGCCCTTCGAGGGGGTGCCCGTGAACGTGCCCGATGCGGTCAATCCGGAACAGGGACCGCTGGCCCACGCGGTGGACCACTGCGACTTCGAGCGGATTGACGAGTGCCCCGGGCTCGGTCGGGTCCTGTGGAAGATGCGGAAGGGCGACGTGGAGCCGCCTCCGTACGCGAGGGGGATTGACCGATGACGCAGCGGACGACGACGATGGCCTGGTTGGCGGGCTTCCTGTCCCTCCTGGGCGCCGGGTGCGAAGGTGGGACCGCGGGCGCGGCGGATGCGCGCGAGGCGACTGAGGCCACGGAGGACCTTGGCGGCCTGGAGCCCGGGCCGGACGCGGTCGTGGACGACGTCGCGGACGAGTCCGGAGCGGACCCGGGCGGCGAGGACGTGACCTCCGACCCAGGGACGCCGCCCGAGGTCCTGGACCTCATCGCCGAGGGCAAGCGCTGGCTGCGCGACGGGGAACCCGGATTCGCGAAACAATCGTTCAAGGCCGCCCTGGACCTGGCCCCGGACCACACGGACGCCCTGTTCGGACTGGCGTTGTCGCACGTGGTCTATGGCTCCGAACTCGCGGTGATGGCGGTGTCCATCGGGGGTCAGCTGTCGGACCCGGAGGCGTCGGCCGCCGCGACCGGGACCCCGCCGGACACGTGGTCCCAGAACGAGTACCTGGCCGCGGAACTCCACTACATCTTCATGAACCTGCGCAGGCACTTCGTTCTGGGATCGGACCTTCTGACGCGCATCGAGGGCCGGCCCCTCGCCTTCGAGGTCGAGGCGGTCCCGGTGTCGCTGGGGATCAAGCCAACGGTGATGTACAGGGGAGTGTTCGACGCGGCGGACGTGCACCTGATGCGGGCCGTGGCCGACACCACGGCCGGGGCACTGGACGTGCTTGCAGGCCAGGACCTCTCGACGGACGTCCTGACCATCGTGGGCCTGGTCAAGGACGGCTTCGACGGGGTGGACGGCCGGGCGATCTTCGGGATTCTCGCGTACCTGTTGAACGAGGACGCGCGCTTCCTGACCCTGCACCCCGAGGACGGGGAGACCCTGTTCGAGGACGCAAGGACGCGCTTCGGGGAGGCGGGACGTGCCCTGGCCGCGGCCATCGAGGCGGTGCGGAACGAGGGTCCGTCCGGGGAGGGCGTGTCGTGGTGGGAGCCCGGCGCGGACGAGGGCGGGATTCTCCACGTGTGCTGCCGGGTGCGGTACGCCGCGGACGGCACCGTGACCGAGGAAGAGATGACCTTCGGCCTGACCGCGGACATCCTGGCGGCGTTCCGGGACGCGTCCGATTCCATCCGGACGCCGGGAGACGCGGTGACGCTTCACGGCGCGGTCCTGCCGATCCTGGCGGCGATGGTGTCGGTCGTGTCGCAGACGGGGCTGCTGGAGGGGCTCCAGGTGGAACTCCCCATCGACCTCGGCGGGTTCGAGATCGCGGGCATCTCGGCCCTCCTCGGGTCCCTGCTGCCCAATGTCGTGGCCTTCGACTGGGGGGCCTTCTTCGAGCACCCGGTCGGGCTCCGGGCGTGGCTCCCCGAGGTGACGCACACAGGCCAGGGGGGACTGACGGACACGGTGATCGCGGAGTGGGAGTGCCCGGGGGACCTCGACGACCACGGGTTCCCGTCCGGGACCCTCGGACTGCTGTGCGCGAAGGGGGCGGCCCTCGAGGACGGCCCGCACTTCGCGGGCGGACCGTTCGAGGTCGAGGCGGACGGGGTCGCGTCCCCGGTCCCGGTCCTGGCCTTCTCGGACCCGACCCTGAACCACCTGATCCGCGTGGACCTCGACGGCGTGACGGGGGGCACGGACGCGTCGTCCTACAAGCCCGCCGACCTCCGGACCCTGAACGCGGCCCTGGCCCGGTTGCTCGTGGGAGTCCTGTCCCTGATCCCGTCCGACTGAGGGTTCGCGATGGCGTCCCCACCCGACCGGAGGGTTCGATGGTTCGCGCGCGCGGCCGGAGTCGTCGTCTTCGGGTCCCTGGCCGCGGGGATCGCGTCCGTGGGGTTCGGGGCGCGCACCGAGATGGACGTGTATCTACGGCGCTCCCGGGCGGAGCGGATCGGGACCCCCATGACTCCGGCCCAGGCCGCGTATGGGGTCGAGGCCCGCGACGGGACCCGGGTCCGCCTGGGGGACGTGAGGGCCCGGCTCGTGTTCCTGAACTTCTGGGGGACGTTTTGCCCGCCGTGCATCGAGGAACTGCCGTCGCTCCTGGCGATGGCCCGGGCGCGCCAGGCCGACGGGGTCCTGGTCCTGGCGGTCAGTTACGACGAGTCCTTCGAGGTCGTGGACCGATTCTTCCGGGAGTTCACCTCGGAATCCATCCCGGACAACTTCGTGGTCGTCCGGGACCCCGAGACCGCCGCGGGCCGCGACCTGAAGGCCCTGTTCGGGACCGAAAAGATCCCGGAGAGTTACATCCTCCAGGACGGTCGTATCCTGGCGAGGTTCGTGAACGCCCGGGACTGGATCCACCCGGACATCGTGGGCCTGTTCAATGTTCTGTTGCGGTAGTCGTTGCAGGAGATGGCCATGAAGGAGATCCCTCCCCCCAAGAAGGTGGTCCTGGCGTATTCCGGCGGACTCGACACGTCCGTGATCCTCGCGTGGCTGCGCGAGTCCTACGGCGCGGAGGTCGTGGCCTTCACCGCGGAGGTGGGCCAGGGCGACGACCCGGAGGCCCTTCGCGACAAGGCCCTGAAGAGCGGGGCGAGCGAGTTCGTCTGGAGGGACCTGCGCGAGGAGTTCGTGCGTGACTTCGTGTTCGAGGCGGTGCGGGCCAACGCGATCTACGAGAACCGGTACTTCCTGGGCACGGCCCTGGCCCGGCCCATCATCGCGAAGGTCCAGGTCCAGGTCGCGCACGAGACCGGGGCGGACGCGGTGGCCCACGGCGCGACGGGGAAGGGCAACGACCAGGTGCGCTTCGAGGTCACCTACATGGCGCACGACCCCTACATGCGCATCATCGCGCCCTGGCGCCACTGGGACCTGCGCTCGCGCTCGGACCTCATGGCGTACGCCCACCGGCACGGGATCCCGATCCAGCAGACCGAGGAGAACCCCTACAGCAAGGACAAGAACCTGCTGCACCTGTCGTTCGAGGGGGGAGTCCTGGAGGACCCGAGCCACGAGCCACCGGCCGCGACCTTCGAGATGGCGCGCGACCCGGTGATGGCCCCGCGCGAGCCCGACTCCCTCGAGATTGACTTCGAGGACGGGACCCCGGTGGCCGTGGACGGGCGGCGCATGGCCCCGCACGAACTCCTGGCCCACCTGAACGAGCGCGCGGGCCGCTACGGGATCGGGCGCGTGGACATGGTCGAGAACCGCCTGGTGGGGATCAAGTCGCGCGGGGTCTATGAGACGCCGGGCGGGGCGGTCCTGTACGCGGCGCACCGGGACCTCGAGGGCATCTGCCTGGACCGCGAGACCATGCACTTCAAGGACATGGTCTCGCAGAAATATGCTGAACTGATTTATTATGGGTTGTGGTATTCTACGCTTCGCGAGGCCCTGTCCGGCTTCGTGGCCGCGACCCAGAAGGGGGTGACCGGGACGGTGCGGATGCGGCTCCTGCCCGGGTCGTGCCTCCCGGTGGGGCGGCGGGCCGCGTCCTCCCTGTACGACCCGAGGCTCGCGACCTTCGAGAAGGACGAGGTCTATGACCAGCACGACGCGGAAGGGTTCATCCGCCTGTTCGGGTTGCAGGTAAAGGCCAAGAGGCTGCTCGCCGGTCTGGAGTAGCCCGGATGAGGAAAGGGCGTTTCGAGCAACCCATGGCCCCGGCGATGCGGGCCTTCAACTCGTCGCTTCCGGCCGACCGGAAGATGCTGCGCGAGGACGTCGAGGCGTCGCGGGCCCACGCCCGGGAACTCGGGCGGATCGGGGTGCTCACCGCGGCGGAAACGGTGGAAATCCTGGACGGGCTGGACCGGGTCCTGGCGGGCGTCGAGTCCGGGGACCTGCCCCTCGACCCCGAACTCGAGGACATCCACATGAATGTGGAAGTCCTGCTGGGACGGTTCACGGGGGCCGCAGGACGACTGCACACCGCGCGCAGCCGCAACGACCAGGTCGTGACGGACTTCCGCCTGTGGTGCGCGCGCAGGGCCGCGGAACTGGGGGACCGGACCCTGGACCTCGCGGACCTGTTCCGGCGCCTGGGACGCAGGCACGCGCGGGTCGTCGTGCCGGAATACACGCACGGCCAGCGCGCCCAGGTCACGGTCCTGGGGCATCACCTCCTGGCCTACGCGTTCATGTTTCTGCGGGACCATGACCGGTTCCGGGCCGCGAGGGCGGCCGCCGCGCGCTGCGCGCTCGGGAGCGGGGCGTGCGCCGGCGTCGCCTACCCGTACGACCGGGAGCGGGTGGCGCGCGACCTGGGCATGGAACCTCCCGTCGAGGCCGCGCTCGACGCGGTGACGGACCGGGACTTCGCCGCGGACCTCCTGTACGCATGCGCGGCGTGCGCGGGGCACCTGTCGCGCCTCGGGGCCGAGTGGGTCCTGTGGTCGTCGGCCGAGGTGGGGTTCTTGACCGTGCCGGAGGCCTTTTCGTCCGGGTCGAGCATCATGCCCCAGAAGCGGAACCCCGACGCGGCCGAGTTGCTGCGCGGCCTGGCCCCGGCCGTCGCGGGGGACCTCGCCACGCTCCTGAACCTCGTGTCGCGCATCCCACCGGGGTACTTCAAGGACCTGCAAGGGGACAAGCCCCCGGTCATGCGGTCCGTCGAGGCCGTGACCCTGGCCCTGGACGTGGCGGCGGGCATGGTCGCGGGCACCCGCTTCCACCCGCGCCGCATGGAAGAGGCCACGCGCGACCCCGGCCTCTACGCGACCGACCTCGCGGACGCGCTGGTCGCCCGCGGGGTCCCGTTCCGCGAGGCGCACGAGGCCGTGGGTCGCCTGATGCGGGCGGTCCAGACCCGCCGCGGGCGCCGCCTCGTTCCAGCGGACCTCGCGCGGGTCTCGCCGCACCTGGCGGACGTGGACCTGAGGGAGGTCCTGGACCCCCGCCGCTCCGTGGAACGCCGCGTCTCGCCCGGGGGGCCGTCCCGGGAGGCGATGCAGACCCTGCTCCGGACCGCGGCCCGCGCGGTCAGGACCCGGCGCCTCCGGGGTCGCGCCTCGTCCTCCCGGTGAGGACCCCATGTCGCGACTTCGAGCCTTTGCGTCGTGGGTCCTTCGCGACCGGGTCCGGCTCTCGCTCGCGGCGCTCCTCGTCCTCCTGACCGCCCTGTACGTCGAGCACGGCGGCCCCCTCGGCGGGGACGGCCACGACTACTTCCTCCACGTGCGTTCCTGGGTGATGGACGGGGACCTCGACATGGAGGACGACTACCGCAGGTTCGGGAACCCCTGGCGGTTCGAGCGGGTCCCCGAGACCGGACGGCTTCCCAACTGGTACGCCGTCGGACCCGCGATCCTGTGGTCCCCGTTCTACCTGGCGGCCCACGCGGGCGTCCTCGCGGCCGGGGCCCTGGGCATCGAGGTCCCGCGGGACGGGTATTCCGGGCCGTATCAGGGCGTCACGTTTTTCGGGAGCGTGGTCTTCGCCTTCCTGGCCCTCCTCGCGGCCTTCCGCCTGGCCGCGCGGTTC
Source organism: Anaeromyxobacter dehalogenans (assembly GCA_020722625.1). GTDB lineage: Bacteria > Myxococcota_A > UBA9042 > DTJE01 > DTJE01 > DYKK01. Next base: position 3,802 of record DYKK01000074.1, on the reverse strand, counting down.
GTGTCGAGGCCGATGGCGGCGTGCGCGGCGTGGGCCATGGCCCTCGGAAGCCCCCTGTTCTACTTCTCGCTGTATGCGACCTCGTACTCGCACGCGGCCTCGGCGCTCGCGGTCGCGGTCTTCTTCCTGCACTGGGCGGAGACCCGGGACGACCCGCGCGTCCGGCGGTGGGCCGTTTCCGGGCTCCTGTGCGGCCTCGCGGGCCTGATGCGGGCGCAGAACCTCGTCCTCGCAGCGATCCCCGCGGCGGTGTGGGCCATCGGCGCGGTCCGCGGAGTGCGCGCCGGGGGAGGCCGGGCCGCGAGGCCGTGGCTCCTGGCGGGCCTCGCATTCGCGGGCGCGATGGTCGCAGGGTTCCTGCCTCAACTCCTGGTCTGGCGTCACTACTACGGGTCCATGACCCGTCTCCTCCTGCATTCCTGGTTCATGCACTGGGGAGACCCGTTCGTCTGGGAGGTCCTCTTCTCGTCGCGGAACGGGCTGTTCCCGTGGAGCCCCCTGCTGTTCCTGTCCGTCGTGGGCCTGGGGATCCTCGTGCGACGGGACGCGCGCGTGGGCCTCGCCGCGCTTGGGGCGTTCGCGTTGCAGGCGGTCGTCAACGCCAGCGCGTGGCCCTGGTGGGCCGGGTTCTCGTTCGGCCAGCGGCGGTTCCTGGGGATCACGATCTGGTTCGTCCTCGGGACGGCCGTGGTCTTCCAGGGGCTGTCCGCAGGGCTGCGGCATCGGGGCGGGGCGCGCCGGGTCGCGGCATCGCTCGTCGCGCTCGGTGTCGCCGGGGCGTGCGCCCTGAACGTCACCCTGTCGTGGCGTGTCAAGACGCACCGCTTGCGGACCGCGGAGCCTGTCCGGATGCTCGACGTGTATGGAGAGCCGCTCCGGACGCTCCTCGGCCCGCTGGAATCGGTGATCGGGAATCCCTTCTCGTTTCCGGCCCCCCTCTACTACTGGGTCCGGTACGGCCTTCCCCCCCCGTGCGTTCGACCGGGTGGTGGGCCGGTACTTCGCGTACCGGGATTCCATGGGACCCCGAGAGACGCGGGAGGTCCTGCGGATGTCCGACCCTGCGACCCGTCCGTTCCTGAAAGGGTTCTCCATCGAGGAGGCCGGGGCGCGCATCCAGGGGTCGTGCGGGACCTTGTTCCTCCCCCTCTACCTGCCGCGGACCTGTCTCTTCGAGGCCGAGGTCTCCGCGCCCCCGGGCGGCGCCGGCCCGGCGGTCCGGGTCAACGGGCGCGAGGCCGTGACGTCCGCGGGGTCGAGAGGGGGCGCAACCACGATTCGCTTCGAGCCCGGACCCGAGGTCCTCCGGTCGGGCCTCAACGAGGTCGAGTTCTGCGCGCCGCGCCCGGACACGGCCATCGTCGCGGTGACGGTCCGTTCGCGCGCATCCGGTCCGTAAGCCGAACCCGCGTCCCTGCGACCGCGAGCGCGGCGAGGACCGCCGCGATCGCGAGGCCGGACACCGGGGCCGATCGGGCGGAGCGACACCCACCGCTGGAAGAGACCGTCGTCGTGGAGGGGGAGGCATCGAGCACGAGGCCCGATGGGGGGACCTCCCCGGCGTCCCCGGACGGTCCCGAGGAGTCCGCACGGTCGGCCGTGGAGGCGTCGCTCGGCCCGGACCCCGGTTCCGCGAGGTCCGGCTCGTCCGGCGCGTCCGACCCGCCTGACGCGTCCTCTCCGCCCGTCTCCGTCGCCGGGGGTCCTCCAGACGTGTCCTCCCCGGCGGTCTCGGGCGCCGGCGGTCCGCCCGGGTCGGTCACGACCTCGACCCCCGTGTCCGGGATGGGTTCGGGCTTCGGCTCCGGCGGGACGACGACCGGGGTCAGACCGATGCTCCCCCAGACCTCCTGGCCCGCGACCACCGTGCGGGTCGAGGAGTTCGGCTGGTAGCCGTCCGCGGTCGCCGTGGCCGTGTAGGTCCCGGGCTCCAGTTCGAACTCCCAGTAACCGGTGCTCGATGCGATGACCGAGGCCCCGGTGTTCAACACGACCAGGGCGCCCGGGATGCGATCAGCCATGTCCGGCGCCTGATAGACGACCCCCTTGAACCACCCCTTCTGCACGGGCGGGACCACGACCCCGCCCCCGCACGACCACCCGAAATACGAGCACACCCCCGAGGCGAGACCGTTCGCGATGAGTTGCTGGCCCGCGGCGCTCTTGAGGAAGTCCGATTCGGACGGGGGGTGACCCTGGTAGCCGGTCTGTTTGGCGCAGTCGTGGAACACGACCTCGGCCAGGGCGGCGACCATCGTGGTCTTGTTCAGGACGTAGAGGTCGGTGCGATGCGAGAGACCGCGGTCCTGATAGGGAAGATAGGCGACGAGCCCGCCCTGGACGTGGGTCGCGAGGACCTTGCCCCCGCTCGACGCGTACAGGGTCACGGTCCCGTGGCCCCCGCCCGCGTTCGAGTGGATGCTCACGAAGACGTCCGCGCCCCACGAGTTGGCGTTCTTCGGGGCGTTGTAGAAGTCCTGGTCCACGACGACCTGAAAGCCGGCGGCCAGCAGGATCGCGGCGGTCAGGTCCGCGTTGATCTTCGCGTACTGGGCCTCGTTGCCCCCGCCCGCAACCGGGTTCTCGAACTGGTCCGAGGGGTTCAAGAAGACCTTCTGGGCCGGGGACGTCGCGGGCGCCACGCACAGCGCGACACCACCCGCGATGCTTGCGGCCGCGCGCATCATGGGGCGCCTCCGGCGGCGGGACGCGCGGGCATCCTCGCGACACGCAGGCCCCCCGTCCGCGCGTCCACGAAGGCGATGAACCGGCCGTCCGGGGAGACCGCGGGCTCCACCTCCGCCACGTCCGGGGTCCGGGTCAGCCGGGTCCGTTGTCCGGACGCGAGGTCCAGATGGACCAGGTCGGCCTCCACGACCCGCCGCCCGTCTCCCGACACGACCGCCAGGACCACACCCCGGCCGTCCGGGGTGAACACGCCGTCCGAGCCCGCGCCGAGGTCGCGCACCCGGCCGTCCAGGGACAGGAGCAGCAGTCCGCCGCCACCCCCCCGTGCCTCCTGAACCAGAACAGACGCCCCATCCGGCGAGAGCCGGGGATGAAAATAGCCTGTCCCACGAAGCAATTGCCGCGGTTTCGAGCGGCCGTCCAGGCTCCACACCACGATGGCATGGTCCGGCTCGCGGCTGACCGCGACCCCGCGGGCGGCCCGCACGTCCAGGTCCCGGCCCTGGACCCCCTCCGCGACCACCACGGCCCGGTCTCCTTCGAGCCGGACGATCGCCCCGTTCGCCCAGACGTACCAGGCCCCGGAGGACGGGTCCCAGACCGGGGGGCCGTGGCGCTCGAACCGATCGAGGCCCAGGTCGGACGCGGGGTCCGTGACCAGGCGGTCCCCGGCCCAGAGGGGGCCGAGGGACGCGGCGGCATCCTCGACGACCACGCTCGCGAGCGCGGCCTCGCCCGGATTCAAGGCGGAGACGGGAATCTCACGGGCCTGGGCCACGGACAGGAATCCCGGGACCAGGACCGCGACCCCGACCACGCGAATGCGGGCGTTCATCTCGAGCCGCATGATAGCGTGCAGTCTGGTGCGGATCAAGACGCTGGAGGGAATGAACCGCTCGCGGTGAATCGCGACCTGCCAGCATCACAGGGCTCGGCCTCATTTGAGGATCGCGACTCGGCTTCTTCATGGGTCCCCTGGAGACGCGAGCCCCCCCCCATCTATCGGACGTGCCACCGGCACGTCCTCTCCCGCTCGGTCGCTTCGCTCCCTGCGCGGGAAGATGGGGCCCCGCTATCGGACGTGCCACCGGCACGTCCTCTCCCGCTCGGTCGC
>DYKK01000462.1 GCA_020722625.1 Anaeromyxobacter dehalogenans | reverse complement strand
TTGTGCAGGAGCCCGCGCCACGTACGGCCGTCCAGGACCGTGCTCCACAGGTCGCAGTAGGTCTCCGCCCCCTGGCGGCCGGACTTGAGCAGGCGGATGTTCTGGCCTACGATCTCGCCCCGCAGATACCTCGTGGCCTCCTCGAACCCGCGGTTAGAGGGCGGAATCCGCCGTCAGATTTCACAACCCATTGAACCTGTTGGCTGTGACGCGGATCCTCATTCATCACTATCTCACGACAGCGGGTCTGCGACTTCAATCCGAAATCCGAAATCCGCAATCCGAAATCTTGATTCGCCGCCGTCGAGGCGGCGAATCAGGGAGGGGGCTCGCGGTTTGACACGGGGGGCGGGTTGACGGACAGTGCAGTCGCGATGGACGGGACATCGTTCGTGGCGCGGTGCGCCCTGGCAGGGATCGGGGTCCTGGTCGGGTGCGGGGGGGCCTCGCCGCGCCGCACGGCCTTCCTGGAGGACCTCGCGGTCCTGGAGGCCCGGGTCGCCCAGGGACGGCACGCGGAGGCCCTGTCGCGCTCCCTGGGGCTTCAGGCGCGCGCCGTGGACGACCCCGAGCGGTGCCCGGTGCTGCTGGCGCGGGCGAGGGCCCTGGCCGGGCTCGGGCGCCACGAGGAGGCCCTCGCGACCTTTGGGCGGGTGGAACGGGCGTGCCGGACCGTGCCGATGGTGTCCGCGCGGGCCTTGTTCGAGGTCGGGGTCCTGCTGGCCACGCGCTCCCCGGACCCCCTGGAGGCCGTCCCGGTGTTCCGTCGGGTCGTCACGCGCTTCCCGAACGAGCCGGCCGCCCGCAGGGCCGTGACGTGGAGCCGGGACCTCGTGGCGACCCGCCGGGGGGGGCGGGCCGCGGTCGTCGAGATGCGGGACCTGTACCGGGCGGTCGGGTCCTCCGACGTGGGGCCCTATCTCCTGTGGCAGGCCGCGGAGGTGTTGCGGGGCGGCGTGGACGGGTCCGCGGCCGGCGGGGACGCGCGGCGCGAGCGGCTGGCCCTGTATTCGCTGCTCCTCGGGCGACACCCCGACAGCCGGCTCGCGGACGATGCCGCGGTCGAGGCCGCGAGGGTCTGCATCGAGGACGGCAGGCCGTGGGTCGCGGCGCGGTTGCTCGCGGGGGTCCTGGCGCGGCGCGAGACCTCGTGGGTCATCGGGTCGTACGAGACGCCCATCGATCCCGAGGCCGCGTGGTTGCTGGCGGAGGCGAGGTTCCAGGCGACCGGGGACGGGGGCCGGGCCGCGCGGGACCTGATGCGGTTCGCCCGCGAGTTCCCCGGGGACCGGCGGGTGGCGGAGGCCCTGTGGCGGGCGTACCATCTGTTCGCCGCGGCGGGCCGGAGCGATGACGCCCGCGAGGCCCTGCGCACCCTGGCCGAGGTCCGACCCCGGTCCCCGGCCGGGCGGGAGGCGCGCCGACTCCTGGAGGAAGGGCGATGAGACGAGATCTACGAAGAAACTCGACGCGAACCCGGAGCCGCGAGCCCCTTGGACAAGTTCAGGAACAGGTCCAGAGGACAGGTTCCGAAGACAGTGACAGTGTCAGTGTCAGTGCCAGGACAACGTCGGTCGCGGGGGCGGGGCATGACGCCGAGGCCACGTCCGCCGCGACCCCGGATGCCGGACCCCGGACCCCGGATCCCGGGCCCCGGATGCCGGACTTCTACGATGAGACTCGACGCGAACCTGGAGCCGCGAGCCTTCCGCCCCCCCCCATCTATCGGACGGTCCACCGGAC